>DFCG01000043.1:46964-47381 GCA_002367455.1 Acinetobacter sp. UBA3060
GAAGCAGGACAGTCTTATTTTATTAAATATGATGAAGAGAATATCAGTACACGCCGGAGTGTTTCCGGGCCGCTCATGCTGATGCCGGAAAAAGTTGGCCTGAATGAAATTGCTTTTACTCAGCTGAAATCAGACAGTTTTAACTTCGTGGCACAAGATCAGGAAACAGGCCAGATTCGTAAAAAAGCCCAAAAAATTGAATCGACTGCTTATGATCCATCATTAGATGTACAGTTGAAAGCACCTTTTAAACTTTGGGATCCACGGACTTGGTGATTTGGACATTTCTTTAAGCAAATATCATAAAAAAAGCACCCATTCAGGGTGCTTTTTTTCTTGCAGTAAAAATTAGCCCGCAGCAGCGTCAACTACTGGAATCTTGCCAATTTTTGCTTGCCAGATTTTAGGTGCAGTCGC
>DFCG01000043.1:47433-55521 GCA_002367455.1 Acinetobacter sp. UBA3060
AATTTATCCATACGCGTAGCCGTTGTTGGGCCAGCAGGGCCTACAACTTCGTCGCCGACTGGATCAACAGGGCCAACGTAGTAGATAAACTTGCCTTTCAGATCAACAGGAAGTTCTTCACCGTTGTTCAGCATGTCGACCATACGTTTGTGTGCAGCATCACGACCTGTATAGATTGTACCGTTAAGAAGAAGTGTATCGCCTGGTTTCCAGCTATTCATTTCTTCTTGGGTAATCGTGTCAAGGTCAACACGTTTAGAAGATGAAGAATCCCAAGTCACAGCAGGGTAGTCTTCAAGTTTAGGTGCTTGAATATGTGCAACACCTGTACCATCTAACTGGAAGTGTGCATGACGAGTCGCAGCACAGTTCGGGATCATACCAACTGGTTTACCTGCAGCATGACATGGATAATCTTTGATTTTAATATCAAGTACAGTGGTTAAACCGCCAAGACCTTGTGCACCAATACCCAAAGCATTTACTTTTTCGAAGATTTCGATACGAAGCTCTTCCATTTTGCTTTGTGGACCACGACGAAGCAATTCGTCCATGTTGATCTCTTCCATCAATGCTTCTTTNNAGTTTAGATTTGTTTTCTGAACCGCCACCTTTGGCTGCCACAGTGATATCGACTTTATTACCAGGCACAAGCTTGTGGTAAATCACGGCAGGGGTATTGTCTTTGGTGTTCTTGCGACCAAATGCAGGATCAGCCAGAACTGATGCACGAAGCACGTTCGAGTTTTCTAAATAACCTTGACGTACGCCTTCATTGATTGCATCATCCAGGCTCATGGTTAAATCGAATTTAACGTCCATGCCCACTTCAACAAATACGTTGACGATACCGGTATCTTGACAGATTGGGCGGTGGCCTTCTGCACACATGCGTGAGTTAATTAAGATTTGTGCGATCGCATCTTTAGCAGCTTTGTTCTCTTCACGATCATACGCACGGCTCATCGCTTGGATAAAGTCTTGTGGGTGATAGTAAGAAATGAACTGAAGCGCATCTTTAACCGATGTGATCAAGTCATCTTGCTTGATAATAGTTGTCATACAAATATCTCTTGAGCGGGCTGATAGCTAGCGGGCTAAATTATAAGACAAAAGAATCGGGTTGTGGGCATTTTGGACGAGCATTGGCCGAAAGTTTATAGTTTAAGCAATCTGAGCAAGGACTTTAGCTATTCCATGGGTCAAATATGACAGCAAGTTGTCATATTCAATGTCATATTTCAGATAAAAAATACGCATAATTTTGCTTATTCCATATTAAGTAATTGAATTTTATTAATTATTGAAAAATTAACAAAAAATCAGATTGTCATATAACTGTCATAAAACTTTTACATAATGCAGCTATTGAAACGGGAGATCCTAACAATGGTTACAGGTATTTTGATGGCGGCTGGTTTTTGTGTATATATCGCTGCAACTTGGATGTATGGTCAGAAAGAAGATCAAGCCTAAGCTTTATCTTCTTTTTTATTTTAAGACATAAAAAATTAACCTATCTTCAAATCTTCAAATCTAGTTATAAAAATATTTGAAAACTCAAATTTAAAAAGTATCTCTCCTATAGCTTACTCAAGCCATGTTGACCATTTACATTTTTAACCCAGAAAAACTCAAAGCCTGAAAACCCTTACACATGCGGCATTTTTTATTGCTTAGACTGTTTCTCTCAACTTCTAGAAACAGGCAAGTAGAATGAACAATTTTAATGCAAGTGATATTAAAGAACATGCTTCAGTCATTGCTTCATGTGGTACTCAAGTCGGGAAAGTAGACCATTTAGAAGGTCAGGATTCAATTAAATTAACAAGAAGTGATGATGAAAATAATGAGCATCATCTGATTCCCTTGAGTTGGGTAAGTGAAATCAAAGACAATAGCGTGGTGCTCAATAAAACGGCGGAAGACGTGCATAAAGAGTGGACCACCTTATAAAAAACTAAAGTCAGTGGACTGAAAAACAGGGCTGCCTCAGCTTAATTTTTTATGTCACAGACTTTATGGATAATCGTTGAAAATGCCAGTTCGAAAGACTGGCATTTTTATTGTTTATTAAAACGAGATAATGATCGCGTGTTGAATTTATTGAAGCTATGAGTGTTTTTTTATAAAAAAACCACCTGATTTTTCAATCAGATGGTTTGGAAAACTTAAATTCAAGAAGTATTAAGCTTCTTGCTGCTCGGCCTGAATCGCGGTTAAGGCAATGGTAAACACGATGTCATCGACCAAGGCACCACGCGACAGGTCATTGACCGGCTTATTCAAGCCTTGCAGCATTGGTCCAACACTGACTACATTGGCAGCACGTTGTACCGCTTTATAGGTCGTGTTACCGGTATTCAGATCCGGGAAAATAAATACATTGGCACGTCCAGCCACTTGTGAATCAGGTGCCTTTTGACGCCCCACGCTTTCCACCGATGCTGCATCATATTGTAATGGCCCATCAATCAACAGGTCAGGACGACGTTCTTTGGCAATGCGTGTAGCTTCCGCGACTTTTTCCACATCAGCGCCAGTACCCGAAGTTCCTGTCGAATAGGAAATCATGGCAATGCGTGGATCTATACCAAAGGCTTTGGCAGAATCGGCGGACTGGATTGCAATTTCGGCCAGCTGTTCTGCATCAGGGTCCGGATTGATCGCACAGTCACCATACACATAGACTTCATCTGGCAACAGCATAAAGAATACGGAAGATACCAGTGAGTAATCCGGAGCAGTCTTGATCAGCTGGAAAGCAGGGCGTACCGTATTTGCGGTGGTATGCACTGCACCCGACACCAAACCGTCAACCTGATCCAGCGCCAGCATCATGGTGCCAAGTACTACTGTATCTTGCAGTTGTTCACGGGCTTGCAGTTCGTTGAGCTTGCCTTTACGCAGCTCCACCATCTTGTCGATGTAGTTTTCACGCACCAGATCCGGATCAAGAATTTCCAGATCTTCAGGCAATTCAATACCGCGAGCTTTGGCTACTTCTAGCACAGCTTCAGGCTTGGCCAGCAAAATACACTGTGCAATACCACGCGCCTGACAAATGGCCGCAGCCTGTACGGTACGCGGTTCATCACCCTCTGGCAGTACAATACGTTTTTTCGCAGCAATCGATTTCTGTACCAGTTCATGACGGAAAGCGGAAGGTGACAGACGTGGCTTATAAGAACCATTCAACATTTGATTCAGCCATTCCGGATTGATATGGCTTGAAACAAAACGTGTCACCTGATCTGCACGTTCGGTATCATCCACTGGAATTTCATTGCTGAGATTTGCCAGTTTTTGTGCGGTTTCAAACGTACTGAGTGGTGTATGTAAAATCGGTAAACCTTGCTTGATGGCAGCCTGGCAGAATTCCAGTACATGATCATTTGGCTGTTGATGTTCAGTCAGCACCAGACCGGCCAAAGGAATCCCATTACTGCTGGCCAGACTACTTGCCAGTAATACATCAATCCGGTCAGAGGCACTAATAATTAATTCGCCAGCTACAAACTTATGTAGTTCATGTTCAATATTGGCTGAAATCAGACTATTGTGTTGCACACGGCGCTGTTTGGCTTCGCCTTCATTAATCCAGTAAGCAGAAATATGGGCAGCCAGATCAGACATGCGTGGCACACTTAAGGTTTTACTGAAAGGCACCAAGCCAATCACTGGTAATTTTTCAGAGCCAATATGCGGATGCGTCTGCTGAATGGCGGTGATAAATTCGGCGGTTTCAGCTTTAAGGCGTAAATCCGGATTCAGCGTGACAGGAATCTGCGCAGATTCTTCAGGCAGGCCTTTGGTGCGCATTAACATGATACCTGCCAGACGGGTAGAGCTAGCGCCACCAAAATTACGCAGCTGATGTTCAACTTTGTCTGCGGTTTGGCTTGGCTGCTGAATATTGGCATTGCTGACCACAATAACTTTGGCATCAAGAGCTTGTGCCAGTGAAGCATTCAAATCATCGGCAAAACTGTCCTGAGTATTTGGCAGCAGACCTTCGACAATAATCAGGTCATGCTGTTTGGCGATTTGACGATGCAGACGTACCGCTTCTTCAAGCAATTCATCCTGTTCACCCAGATTGATCTGCTGCAAGACTTTGCTATAACGGATGGGTTCAACAGTTTCACTTTGAGAAATATGACGATACAAAGCCGTGGTTCGGTCTTCGATTTCATTCAATTCCTGGGCAAAAGGTTTCAGGAAACCAGCTTTTACCCCTTGGCATTCCAGTGCATAAATCAGGCCCAAACATGCAGAAGTTAAGCCTACGCCTTCCCCAGTGGGAACCAATAAAATCGTTTTCATAAGTGATATCAGTCGCAGAATAATAAAAATCAGTTAAAAAGTGGCTAAGCCTGCTTATGCAGGCGTTACCTCAGCTTTAGACTTTTTTGCAGTATTGCGCTCCACCTCAAGTTCAACCACACTTTGAACTTCTTGTGCGATACGGCCTTCTTCATCTGTTGGCACTACCCAGATTTGTGGGCCTGTACCTGAATCGATCCGACCTTCAGTACCGCGTTTCAATTCATTGTTGGCGTTTTTATCCAGATTGAAGCCGAAGTGGGGCAGGTAAGTCATGGTCTTTTCGCGGATATAGGCTGAATTTTCGCCAATACCGCCAGTGAAGAACAGACCATTAAGACGTGGCAGACCACAGCTCAACGCTGCCAGAGATTTAGCTAAACGGTAGCAGAATACTTCAATCGCCAGTGCGGCATCTTCATTGCCCTGTTCTGAAGCTTCAATCAGGGTACGCATGTCATTCGACAGGTCAGACAGACCCAAAAGACCACTTTGGCTATTCAGCATCTTGTCAATTTTATAAATGTCCCAACCCAGGTTTTTCGCCAAGAAACTATGCAGGCTTGGGTCGACATCGCCACTGCGTGTGCCCATAACAATGCCTTCAAGCGGAGTTAAGCCCATTGAAGTATCTACACTTTGCCCATTCCAAACGGCACAGGTCGAGCTACCATTACCTAAATGCGCAGTTAACCAGCCACCTTGTTTGAAACTACCTGCCAGTTCAGAACCGCGCTCTGAAACATAGGCATGACTAGTCCCGTGGAAGCCATAGCGACGCACACCATGAGCAGTATATAAAAATTTCGGCAGGGCATAACGATAAGCATGCGCTGGCATGGTTTGATGGAAGGCAGTATCAAATACTGCAACTTGTGGTAATTCCGGGAATAAGCGTTTGGTTGCTTCAATACCAATTAAGTGTGCCGGATTGTGTAATGGCGCAAGCGGCGTTGCTTCACGAATTTTTTCAATAATCTCGTCATTGATCAGTTCAGCCTTGGTCAGGCTGCCACCATGTACGACACGGTGACCGATCGCGTCCGGACGGTAGTTGGCCAGACGTTCNNGTCACACCTTTAATGCGAGCATTCTCTGTGCCTAAGTTCTCAGCTAAACCATGAATACGGAAATTCTGCTCCTCAAGAAGTAATGCAAACTTGATTGAAGAAGAGCCACAATTAATAACTAATACTGATTTAGACACGATTGATTACCCAATTTTTAATTAAAATTCTCGTCCATTTGCTTGACCCAATTGCGGACAATGAAGCAGCAATCCAGATCAATGAATATGTTTTAACATTTGTTTTTTTTCTGTCCTAGATAGACTTTAGCAGATTAGACTTAAGCATTATCGACCGATTTAACAATAATAACTAAAATTTATCAGTTCATAGTTTTCATTTATAAATAAAATGATGCTGAAAATATAATCAATAAGAATACTAAACTCTGCTTAAATTTAATTTTAGAACAGATTAATTTTTTAGTTTAGCGCCTGAAAAGGCAAATATTGTTTTTACATACAATTCTATAAAGAGATTCATCAATAAAATGACCCGAAGGTTCTAATCCATCTATTTTAGTGTCAATTTTTCGGTCCATAAAAAAAACAGCCTCATAAATGAGGCTATTTTAAATGAGCGATCTGAATACTTATTGGCGAATCTGACCATCACCAAAGACAATCCATTTCTGCGAAGTCAGGCCTTCAAGTCCGACTGGGCCACGAGCATGGATTTTATCGGTCGAAATCCCGATTTCTGCGCCTAAGCCATATTCAAAACCATCTGCAAAACGAGTAGAGGCATTGATCATGACCGAACTTGAATCTACACCTGCCAGAAATTCACGTGCCAGACTGTAGTTTTCCGTAATGATGGAATCGGTATGATGCGAGCCATATTTGTTGATGTGCTCAATGGCTTCTTCTATACCAGAAACAACTTTGATCGCCAGAATCGGACCCAGATACTCGGTATACCAGTCTTCTTCAGTGGCCGTAATAACTGCATCTCCAAGAATACGCTGGGTTTCCCGGCAACCACGCAGTTCAACTTTTTTCTCTTGGTAAAGCTCTGCGATGCGTGGCAAGAATTCTTCAGCGACTTTTTCATCGACCAGCAGGGTTTCCATGGCATTACATACACCATAGCGATGGGTTTTGGCATTGAGCGCAATAGGCAATGCTTTCAACAAATCTGCTTGAGCTTCCACATACACATGACAGTTGCCATCTAAATGTTTAATGACCGGTACGCGTGCTTCCTCGGTAATTCGTTCGATTAGGCTCTTGCCGCCACGAGGCACAATCACATCCACATATTCGGTCATGGTAATCAACTGGCCCACTGCAGCGCGGTCAGTCGTATTCACGACCTGTACGGCAGCCTCAGGCAAGCCTGCGACTTTCAGGCCATGCTGAATCGCGACTGCAATTGCCTGATTCGATTCCAGAGCTTCTGAGCCGCCCCGTAAAATAATGGCATTGCCTGATTTGAGCGCGAGTGATGCCGCCTCCAACGTGACGTTAGGACGTGACTCGTAGATCATGCCGACCACACCCAAAGGCACACGCATCTTGCCCAGTTGAATCCCGGATGGGCGATAAGCCATATCACTAATTTCACCAATCGGATCTTTCAGGCCAATGACATCTTTCAGGCCCTGTAACATACCTTTAAAGCGCGCGGGGTTGAGTTCTAAGCGATCAAGCAGGGCAGGGTCCAGATTGTTATTATGCGCCTTAGTCATATCTTTCTGGTTAGCAACCAAAATAGCAGCTTGGCTATTTTCCAAAGCCGTATAAATAGCGGATAACGCATTATTTTTAGTTTGGGTGGACGCGCGAGCCAAAATGCGAGACGCTTGGCGTGCCTGCTGTCCTACCGTTTGCATGTATTGTTCAATAGACTCTTGCATAGCGGTTTGATCACTTAGAAATTTCATTTCGATATTAACAGCCTGCTGCTGCACAATGAAGCCCATCTATTAAAAATCATCCGTTTTCGCAGACTTCTAAACATTTTGAAATTGTTTTCTGTTTAAAAGTAGATAAGTGGTCAATCAAGCGGTTGCTTGTGAAAAGCAGCTCTGTATAGAATGAAACACGCGACATTGATGTCATTTATAACTATTAAAGAGCAGGATGCGTGTTCAGGCACACCGGAATGCGCCTGAAATATAAGATCTGTTAAGCATGACTTGCACAATAAAAATAAGGCAAGGACGGAGGAAAAGGAATATGAATTCCATCATTCATATGGATGCCCATGTATTGGAACAACCTAGCCATAAGGGCTTTTTTGATCTTTATGATAAGCACAGTTTTAAGCAGCCGCCACGTACGACTTGGATGGAGGGCTGGAAAATCGAATATATGGCGATCGCCCGTCCGGATACCTTACATTTAAGACCCATGGTGATTATTGGGGGAGCTTTCCAGAATTTTAATTCCTACAAATACTGTGTAGAACAGCTTTTTGATGCAGGTCCCATCATTCTGATTGACCTACCGTCCATGGGGGCCAACCAGCAGATTAGTAATGTCGATACGGGGCTGTCTGCCGGAACACTGGAGCTTGAAGACCTTGCTGCGATGCTGGGGCGCTGGCTGGAACAGATGCAGCTGCCGCAAGTGGCAATTCTAGGCATGTCCTTGGGTTCAGTGGTGGCTTCCTGTTTGGCAGATCAGCGTCCTGAACTGGTCGATCGGATGATCCTGATGGGTGTGATGCAGAAAACCCGTAAAAGCTGGCG
>DFCG01000043.1:55554-59604 GCA_002367455.1 Acinetobacter sp. UBA3060
TGCAACCGTTTATTGCGTCTGACCAATGTGCCGATTCCGCAGTGCAAAGTGCTGGTGGCATGTGGGCAATATGACAGTTTTACCTTGCCACATGAAAATGCGAATTTTGCCCTGCAATGTCCGGATATGCAGTACGTGCAAATTGCAGGCGCCGATCATGTACCACAGCTGCAACGTCGTAAAGAAACCATGCATCTGTTTGCAACTTTCTTGCGTGATGAGGCTGTTGATCAACTGGATGGCATTATTCCATTCACTCGCGAACAGATACAGCAGCTTGAACGTCGCGGTGAAGAGCGGATTCAGGTGCAAGACTCACAGCGCTTCCTCAGTCATCGTCATTCTGATCTCATTTTAAAAGCAGAGATCGTGGACATGAATTTCTTTGGGGTATTACTAGAGCTAGATATAGAATGGGCAGTATGTGCGGCAACTTATCCTCGTGACTTGGCCTTGCATCTGGAAGATGAAGCAGGGGAATTTCAGATTGAATGCCTAATCTTTGAACAGGATGATACCCAGCTGCGTGCTTTATTTAAACATGGCAGTTTTGAAGTCGCAGAACGCTTATTGCACTTCATACAAATGCAAAAAATGCTGTCACAAGCTGAAGTATTTGATGCGGCAATTTAAAAAAACATCATCATAAAAAACAGCGTACTTAAACGCTGTTTTTTTTCACGGCATGAATCATCCACACCAGATCACCTAAATGTTCATCTTGTTCTGATGCCGGGTTTGGCTGACGAGGCTCGGCAAAATAACGTTGTGGTTGTTGTACCTCAACCTGGTCAAATCCTGCATGTTGAAAAAAGTGCTGCAGTTCTTGGGGGGATTTAAAATGAAAGGTAAACGCACTTCGAGACATGAATTTAAGCAGACGGCTACTGCTCCAGATAAAGTTCGCCAGTTTATTTTTCACCGGTTCGGGATAAATATCGCTGAGATAGTGAACTGCCGGGAAATACTGTGCATTTTCTGTAATACCCTGCATCAGAATGCGTAACATCTGCTGATCAAAATAATTAATCAGTCCTTCGCTAATGACCACTAAGGGCTGGTTGCGGTCAAACATCTGAAAAATACAGTCCAGTTCTTCACTAAAAATATCGGCAGTCAGGACTTCAGGTGCATGCTGATCAATTTGCTGTAAAGCCTGCGTCTTGATCTTGGCCATATCGGGCAGATCCAGTTCACGATAATTAATCTCGGGAAATTTCTGTCTGAAATTCCAGCTGCGGGGAGATAGTCCGCAGGCAATTTCAAGAACCTGAAGTTGTGGGTGTTGCTCAATTAGTTGACACAAATGCTCATCAATCATCTGATGACGCTGCTTGAGTGTCGTACGCATGCTACCGCCGACATGGCGTTCCGCCCAGGATTCAAGTGGGTGCAGTAGTTTGGCCAGAAACTTGCCTTTGGATGTAGCAAAGGCTGGATGTGAGATCCCCATTTGATACCAGATATAGCCGGTATAGTGCGCCGTAAAAGAAATATGGCGATGTTGCGAAAGTGAGTCTTTCATATTGTTCTGACCTTATTGTTATTTTTAAGTTGATTAAATAATTGTGTAACCTTTTCATTACTATAATTAAAAAGGAACACCTTGTCGTGTTCCTTTTTTATATTGATTGGATTTAAAAAGTTTTAGCTGGATTGCTGTTTAAATGCCAGTATTTCATCACGGATATTGCGCCATGCTTCTCCCAGTTCCAGCTCTGCACCAATCTGGATGTTCGGGATGTTGCCGCGCATGCGTTCCAGACGTTGCTGGTTCGGGAGGGGCAAATCTTCAATTCCTTCCAGTGCAATACATTGTGCTGCACGGTCATTGCAGACCAGACCCATATCACAACCCGCTTTGAGTGCGGCCTGAATTCGGGCATCGGCATCACCTGCAACACAGGCAGCCTGCATGCTTAAATCATCTGAGAACAGGACACCGTCAAAGCCGAGCTCTTGACGTAAAACTTTCTGAATCCAGAATTCTGAGAATCCGGCTGGATTGGGATCCACCTGGCTATAGATGACATGAGCCGGCATTAAAGCATCCAGCTGTGGTTGTAACTGGATAAATGTTTGCATATCTTTTTGCTGAATCTCTGTATAAGAGCGCGTATCAATTGCTGCAGCAACATGCGAGTCCGCTTTGACCGAGCCATGACCGGGGAAATGTTTACCAGTTGAAGCCATACCGGCACGTTTCATACCTTTTAGAAATGCACTGGCGAGTGGAATAATGTCCTGGATATTTTGGGCAAAGCTACGATCACCGATTACATCACTGATGTCATTCAAGTCCAGTACCGGTGCAAAGCTGAAATCAATTCCAACAGCCAGCACTTCAGTCGCCATCAGCCAACCGCATTTTTCAGCCAGTTCAAGGGCACGTTGTGGATCGCTCGTATAAAGTTCGCCAAATTTCCCCATTGCAGGCAGCAGGGTAAAGCCTTGTCTTAAACGTTGGACACGACCGCCTTCCTGATCGACCGCAATTAAAATATCAGAACGTACCTGACGCATATGATTAGTCAAAGCACGGACTTGCGCCGGGGATTCGATATTGCGACCAAATAAAATCACTCCACCGACTTGCGGCGCACTTAATAGTTCAATATCTTCTTGAGTGAGGGTTGTGCCTGCGATGTCGAGCATCAATGCGCCAATCATATGCGGAATCCGTTTTAGAGTTTTTCGGAGAAAACAATACCTGAATTCTGCAATGATTTGCTACACTTTGTCAGCACAGAATATGATAAAACTACACGACATAAACATATTAAGTTGTTTAAGATGCTGAATACGTTAAATTCTGGTCGAAAAGCAACACGGTCACATTGGTCTCTAGGCCAAGGAAGTACGAATTATTTATGAAATTTCAAACTATAGCTTGCGCAGTTGCGATTGCGACAGGTGGATTCTTTTTTACCCATGTAGTGAATGATGCGATTGCGGCCAATAGTAATGAAGTGGTCAGTAAAGCAATTCAGCCATCTCAAGAGCAGGCGCTGGTGTCACGTCAGCTGGCAACCCTGGTTGACCGTCAGCATTATTTAAATATGCGTCTGGATGCCCAGACTTCGCAGCGTATTTTTGATTTCTATATTGATAGTCTTGATCCGGAACACAGTCTGTTTCTGGCCCCAGAAGTTGAAAACTATAAGAAACGCTATGGTGCCAATTTTGGTGCCAATCTGAAAGCCGGCAACTTGTCTGGTCCTTATGAAATGCATGCGCAATATCAACAGCGCTTGCACCAGTTCTACACCTATATGTTGAATGAGCTGAAAAAACCGCAGAATCTGAATCAGCCAAATGTTTATATCGAAACGGATCGTGAGAAAGCGCCATTCTTTAAAACTGAGGCTGAACAGCGTGCGCACTGGTCAAAAATGCTAGTGTCTCAGCTGATCAATCTGACCATCAGTAAAGAAGAGGAATTGGCCAAGCAGAAAGCGCTGAAAGCCAATCCGGAATTGGCCAATGGACAAGACCTGACTGGTCCTGAAGATCTAACGCCTGCGCAAACCTTGACCAAGCGTTATACCCGTCAACTGGAACGTCTCAGCCGCGTCAAAAGTGATGATGTGCTCGACAAGACACTGAACGCGATGATGCTGACTTATGATCCCCACAGTAATTACTTCCCGCCTGTGGATGCGATGGAGCTGAATCGTCAGACCACTTTACAGCTGGAAGGCGTCGGCGTATCGATTCGTCCGGAGCGTGGCAATGAAGATTATACCAAGATTGAAACCATCGTTGAAGGTGGTCCGGCCAGCAAATCNNATGGTCGATGTCATTGGCTGGCCAAGTAATGAAATTGTCGGTCTGATTCGTGGTAAACGTGGCACGAAAGTCACTCTACGCTTGCTCGGTGCGGGTGCTGCCATGGGGCAGGCACGTAATGTGACCATTACCCGTGACGTGATTCAGGAAGAAGATGCCGGTGTGCGTACACGTGTGGTCGACATTCAACGCGATGGCAAGAAATATCAATATGGTGTGATCGAAATTCCATCGTTCTACCTGAACTATCGTGCACGCCGT
>DFCG01000043.1:59645-60565 GCA_002367455.1 Acinetobacter sp. UBA3060
CAGATCCGTGATGGCAATGGTAATGTCAGCGTCTTTGAAGATGATGATGGCGGTGCACAAACTTATGCAGGTCCACTGGCAGTGATGGTGAATCTGGCCTCTGCATCGGCCAGTGAAATTTACTCTGCTGCGATTCAGGATTATGAACGCGGGATTGTGATTGGCAGTACCACCACCGGTAAAGGTACAGCACAGGTGCAACTGGATAGTCTGGCGCATGGTCAGGCGACATTGACGCAGCGTAAATTCTACCGTGTGACCGGTGGCAGTACCCAGAATAAAGGGGTCGTTCCAGACATTAAACTGGTCGATATTTATAACGAAGAGTTTGGTGAGCGTAAGGCTAAAAATGCCTTGCAGTGGGATACCATTCCAACGGCACCATTTAAACGTGAAGGGGCTGTACAGAAATACGTCCCTGAATTGGCCAAACTTTCTCAGCAACGGGTCACACTGGATTCTCAGTTCAAGTATTTAGAACAGCGTAAAGCCGTGATGAAGAAAGCCGAAGAAGAGAAACGTCAGGTACTGGACTTGCAACAGCGTAAAGCTGAGTTGATTGCCATGGAGCAAAAAACGCTGGACGCAGAAAACACTCGTCGTGCTGCAACAGGTCTGAAACCTTATCCAAACTGGGAAAGTTATCAGGCTTCACTGGATGCCTTGATTGAAACGCGTGCCAAGATGAAGGCCAAAGAACGTCCGGCTCTGCCTGAAGAAGAAGCGTTTGTGATTGAAGCGGCAAATGTGTTACTGGACTATGCCAAATTACAGAAAAAATCCTAAGATTTAACATTATTTATCATTCATTAAAATAGCCTGTTTCGACAGGCTATTTTTTTATTTTGCAAATCTGCACGAAAGAACAAATAAAATTTTGCTATGAAGTACAATCTGTCTAGAGCCTGTCATCAATTAGC
>DFCG01000157.1:0-11374 GCA_002367455.1 Acinetobacter sp. UBA3060
TTGGCAAATTCACAGCCAATCAGGCCTGCACCTAAAATTACTACACGTTTGTCTTCACGTGCTGCCAGATTGTTACGGAAAGCTTTATAGTCACTCAAATTGTTGACGACATGAATGTCATCGCTGGCATCACCAGCAATCGCCAGACGTACCGGATTGGCACCGATGGCTAATACCAGTTTGCTATAATTTTGCGTACTTTCCTGACCATCTTTTTCCAGAACCAGCTGATGATCTTCCGGATGAATGGCTTTGACCCAGGTATGCTGTTCAATGCGCATATTCAGCTGTGCTGACATTTTAGCCGCATCGCCTAGTGGAATTTGTTCAGGCGCTTTATTGCCAGCCAAAGCATTGGAGAGCGTCGGTTTGGCGTAATTGACCGCATCATCCGCACAGATCATCAGCAATTCATGTTCTGGATTGAGTTTACGAAATTCACGTGCTACGGCATAACCCGCCATACCTGAACCAATAATGACGATAGGATGCATAGTTGTTTCCATATGGTAGAGCTCCATGCTGTATAAATGATTGAAGGGCATAAAAAAAGACCATATGGATATGGCCTTTAACTGGACGTGATTAGACTTCGATCATTTCGAAATCAATTTTAGACACGCCGCAATCTGGACAGGTCCAGTCATCCGGGATATCTTCCCATTTTGTGCCTGCCACGATCCCGTCTTGAGGCCAACCTTCTGCCTCGTCATAAATCCATCCACATACGATGCATTGAAACTTTCTCATGTAACTCTCCAAAACTGAGCAACTGTAGGCGTCAGCTTAAAATCCATAAAAGGCAAGACTCTAAAAGAATATGACTTTTTAACAGTGAACATATTTGGCTAAATTTTTACGCAGTTCTATTCAGAAAGTAAAGTGAATAAAAGCTTAATCAGCGAAATTAGCAGCAGAATAGACGACACATTCCTCATTTATCTAAAAATCACGCCAATCAGCTTTTCTGGCGTAGGCGGTTAAAGGATAAAAAGCTGACGATGGCAAAAATGAGTGTTTATCTTGTGGGATAGACCAAAGTCGTGCAGTAAAAACTTGAGTTTTTAGGTAATTTAAAATCAGTAAAGTCCGGATTAAATATTTTTAAAATAAATAAATNNTCAAATAGGTTTAAAATTCCCATATTCCTTTTCTTTTTTTAAGATCTCCCATGAGCAATTTGTCTACTTCTTTGTGGTCTCACATTCGTACGGTCCAAGATTTTCCAAAACCAGGAATTTGCTTCTTTGATTTGACCCCACTTTTCATGGGCAATATTGGTCCATTGACTGACGCTTTGATTGCCAGCATTCCTGCTGACAAACTGGCAGAAGTAGAAAGCTTTATTGCGGTTGAAGCGCGTGGTTTTGTGTTGGCAAGCTTGTTGGCACAACGTACAGGCAAAGGTTTATTGTTGGTGCGTAAAGCAGGTAAATTGCCGCCTCCAGTGGTCGGTGTGGGTTATAGCCTGGAATATGGTATAGATCGTTTAGAAATGTCTGCGGAAGTTCAGTCCCAGAAAGTAATTATTGTGGATGATGTTCTGGCAAGTGGCGGAACCTTAAAAGCAGTGAATGAACTGGCTCAAAAATGTCAACATGAAGTACTTGGTGCAAGTATCTTCCTTGATCTTCCTGACCTGCATGCTGAATTAGGCCTGGATATCTGGTCAGTATTGGATGACAAATCTCAGCCTGAAGCGGCAGTTGCTTAAGTCATAATTTTTTGTAAAAAAAGCCCCGAAATTGTGGGGCTTTTTTATTGTCTGATAAAATGATCTTCGATTTCCTGAATCAGCGTATTAATTTGCTCAGGATGTTCCAGACGATGATGGCCGCCATCAACTGCCTGAATTTGCATATAGTCTTCAAGTTGTGTCTGAACCGCATGCATATCCAGAATTTCATCGCCCAGTTCAAGATAGGCAAATTGAGGAATGTCATGCTGTAAATCATGATGCCCAATCGGCGGATAATCATCGCGGAAGTTAGGCTGCAAAATGGGATTAGCCACTACACAGGGAATTTGATACGCCTGTGACATTTTCAGTGCCCAATAACCGCCAAGACTGTGGCCGACCAGAATATCTGGTTTGATGGTTTCAATCATCTCATGATAAAACTCGGCGACCGAACTATAGCTCAGATTTCGGTAATCGACATCGATACAGTACTTGTGTACCACATCAATGGCATGGAACTTGGTGGATTCTCTGGAGGAATCTAAGCCATGTATAAACAAAATCTTAGACATAGTACATTACTCATTTTTATGGGATATGCCATATTGGTTATTTGTTGATTGGCACATCATCTTGAAGCTGAGTGTCATTGTAGAACGTCTGGGTATACAAGGCAGTTAGCTATTGGTCTAAGCCGAAGTTTTGCAGTGCAATGAATTTATATAAGACTTGTCTGGTTTAGACTTTAATCCCAACTGAGAGCAGCTGGGTGCTGCAATAAGTTTGAAGAAAGGGAATTTAAAAGAGTGACAGACGGGCTGAACCGAATGGTGTAAATAGCAAGATAGTGGATTTTTCCAAAGAAAAGCCGGTTCCTGAGAGTGTTTGCGCTACGATTTGAGAAGGATTTCTGCTATTCTATGCAACTTCTATTTTTTAACTAATCTTATTCGAGGCAGAGATGACGCAAAATAACGCTCAATCGACTTCTGAACAAATCATTTCCGAAAACGATTTAATTGCACAGCGTCATGCCAAGTTAAAGCAAATCGAAGCTCAGGCACAAGAAACAGGTAAGAGCCCATGGCCGAATACCTTTAAGCGTGAGCATTATGCCCAGGATTTACAAGACCAGTTCGCTGATAAATCTAAAGAAGAAATTGAAGCAGGCGAAAAGGTCTACGTCAAAGTTGCCGGTCGTGTGATGTTGAACCGTGGTTCATTTATCGTGATCCAGGACATGACAGGTCGTATCCAGCTGTATGTGGCGCGTAAAGAACTCGCTGAAGATGTGCTGGCTACCATTAAAGGTCTGGACCTTGGCGATATCATCGCAGTCGAAGGTTATATCGGCCGTTCGGGTAAAGGCGATTTGTATGTACACATCGAACATTTTGAATTACTGACCAAATCATTACGTCCGCTTCCAGACAAGTTCCATGGTTTGAACGATACTGAAGTAAAGTATCGTAAACGTTATCTAGATCTAATTGTTAACGAAGAAACACGTAAAACTTTTGAGATTCGTGCCAAAGTCGTAGCGGGTATCCGTGCCTTCCTGACTGAAAAGCGTTATATGGAAGTTGAAACGCCAATGATGCATGTGATTCCAGGCGGTGCATCGGCACGTCCTTTCGAAACACATCATAATGCACTGGACATGTCGCTGTTCTTGCGTATTGCGCCAGAGCTTTACTTAAAGCGTTTGGTGGTCGGCGGTTTTGAACGTGTGTTTGAAATTAACCGTAACTTCCGTAACGAAGGTGTTTCTACCCGTCACAACCCTGAATTCACCATGATCGAATTCTATCAGGCTTATGCAGATTACAAAGACTTGATGGAATTGACCGAGCAAATGCTGGAGCGTCTGGCGATTGATATCTTGGGTACGACTGACGTACCTTATGGCGATGAAGTATATAGCTTCAAAGGGCCATTCAAGAAAATTTCAATGTTCGATGCGATTCTGGAAAATAACCCGCAATTTACTCCTGAAAATGTCAATGACCGTGAGTTCCTGGCAAAATTCCTTCAGGAAGAATTGAAAGAGCAAGTGAAACCAGGTTTTGGTCTGGGCAAACTGCAAACCATGGTATTTGAAGAAACCGTAGAAACCAAATTGCGTCAGCCGACGTTCATTACTGAATATCCAGCGGAAACTTCTCCATTGGCACGCCGTAATGATCACAATCCACACATTACCGACCGTTTTGAATTCTTCATCGGTGGCCGTGAGTTGGCAAATGGCTTCTCGGAATTAAATGATCCAATCGATCAGGCTGAACGATTCCAGGCACAGGTTGCTGAAAAAGATGCTGGTGATGATGAAGCTATGCATTACGATGCAGACTTTGTAGAAGCATTGGAATACGGTCTTCCTCCAACAGCAGGTGAGGGTATTGGTATTGACCGTCTGGTGATGATCTTTGCCAATGCAGCAAGTATCCGCGATGTGATCTTGTTCCCGCATATGCGTCATAAAAATGCTTAAATGCTGAATTCAAAATAACCCACCATTGTGTGGGTTATTTTTTATCGATACATCTGAAAGCTTGAGTAAAAAACAACAGTTTAATCGTTGAAAATTAACATAGGAGCGATTAAGGTGAAGCAGAAAATAAACTTGAGAATATTCATCCCATGTTGCTAAAAAAAACATTATTGAGTGTGTTGCTGACTACGCTTGCTCTTCCTGCTTTTGCTCAGGGCCTGGTTCTAAATGATGCAAATTTGCGTACTGACCTGAACTGGTTAAACCAGCAAGGGGTTATTCAAATCAGTACCTCAACCTGGCCGCTGAGTGGGGATGAAATTCAACGAGCCTTAACAAATGCGCAGATCAGCAATACTGTACAGCAGCGTGTAATCGATTCGGTTCTGGCTAAACTAAAGGCAGATAATCAACTGCTAAAATTGGGTGTATTTGCAGAAACCGATCAAAAAAATATTCCACAGACTTTCGGGGATCAGCAAAAAGCACAATATCAGGCAGCTTTAGAGTTTAATGCTGGCAGTACGAATTGGGATGCCAAAATCAGGGTGAATGCTGAAAAAGATCCACAAATTGATAATGATCAGGATGTAAATCTCGAAGGTTCTTATCTGGCGGGGAAACTTTGGAATCAATGGTTGATTGCTGGGCAGATTCCAACTTATTGGGGGCCAGGCCATGATGGCAGCTTGATGCGTGGTGATGCCAGTCGTCCAGTCTATGGCTTTACAGTTCAACGTGCAGAACAGACAGCATTTGAAAATAAATGGTTATCTTGGATTGGGCCGTGGCAATATCAGGCTTTTGCCGGTCAACTCGATGACTATAGCGCAGTTCCAGACGCCAAATTGATTGGTTTGCGTGTTACAGCACAGCCTTTACCTTATTTAGAGCTTGGTGCCTCGCGTGCGATTCAGTGGGGTGGTGAAGGGCGACCTGAAAGTTTAAGTTCGCTATGGGATGCTTTTGTAGGTAGTAAAGATAATGGGGGTACAGGTGAACCAGACCCATCTAACCAGATTGCCGGCTTCGATGCGCGGTTAAATTTATTTTCTCTTACCCAAATTCCGGTAGGTCTATATGCTCAATATGTAGGAGAGGATGAGGCTGGGGGCTTACCTGCAAAAAAAATGTATNNAACCATACGAATTATACAGACGGTTTTTATCAGCATGGTTATCCTCTAGCACATGCTTTAGGTGGCGATGCGCAGATGATTTCCGTGGGTGGAGATATTCGTATTGATTTTATGAACCGCTTATCGGGTCGTATACTTTTTGCTGATGTGAATCAATCGGAACGAGCCGCCGTTAATAATGCTGCTTTTGCTTTTAATGATGAGATTAAAGCACTGGATTTGACCTGGTCACATTATATCCGTCCAGAAATGCCGCTTAAAATTAATGCATGGGTCGGTGATTCAAAGGTAAATGGTCGAGATAGCGGAGTTTCTTTAGGTATCGAAATACCATTAGAAAAAGGCTTGTTCAGTTATTAATTCTTAGCCATGATTAAATCCTGCTTAAACGCAGGATTTTTTTAGCATTTTGAAAAACTATAAACAAAAAAAACGCAATGATTGGGGTTGTCATTGCGTAGAAAAAGGAATGTNNCATAATAGGATGCATTCTCATATGACTCATCAGTATTCATGTTAATACATGTTAAATAAGGTTAAAACTATGAAGATTATGTGGGGATATTTGCATCATTTTTGCGCAATTTTAGCTTAAACAAAAAAGCTCTTCATCAGAAGAGCTTTTAAGAGCAATTTTTTCTAATTAAAAATGGAATACACCGAGGCCAGATTTAACTTCATCCAGTGTCGCCTGGGTAATATCGCGACATTTATCCGTACCGGTTTTCAGGATATCCAAGATGTAATCGGGATCTTTAGCCAGTTCAATACGACGCTCACGAATTGGGCCGATCAATTCTTTTAAAATACTTTCCAGACGTTTTTTCACTGTACCATCGCCTAAACCACCACGACGATAATGGGCTTTGAGCTCTTCCAGCTCTTCTTTATTTGGGTCAAAGGCATCTAGATAAGTAAATACCACATTGCCTTCGACCTGACCTGGATCTTCAATACGCAGATGATTCGGATCGGTATACATTGCATTGACGGCTTTCTTAATATCTTTATCTGTCGCATCCAGCACAATGGTATTGCCCAAAGATTTCGACATTTTTGCTTTACCATCAAAACCAGGTAGGCGACCAACATTGGAAAGAAGTGCCTTACATTCTGGTAGCAGGTCATGACCAATTTGACGGTTTAAACGACGCACGATTTCGTTGGTCTGTTCGATCATTGGAATTTGATCTTCACCCACAGGAACAACCGTTGCCTTAAATGCTGTAATGTCAGCAGCTTGAGCCACCGGGTAGCACAAGAAGCCGGCTGGAATATCACGCTCAAAACCACGCATCTGGATTTCAGATTTAATGGTCGGGTTACGCTCAAGACGTGAAACAGTCACAAAGTTGAGATATAGCATGGTCAGTTCATTTAAGGCAGGTAAGCATGACTGAACACAAATTGTGGTTTTAGTTGGATCAATACCGACAGCCAGATAATCCGTCGCCACTTCAATAATGTTACGACGTACTTTTTCAAAATTGTCCGCATTATCAGTTAGGGCTTGAGCATCGGCGAGTAACAAGTGTTGATGGTGAGAATCTTGCAGACCTACACGAGAGCGTAATGAACCCACAAAGTGGCCGAGGTGGAGTTGTCCGGTAGGACGGTCGCCCGTCAAGATCACTGGACGATTATCTTGATTACTCATTATCTATTCCAAAGGGTAGTCAGTACTACAGCTGTATTTTAACGAATGGCAACATTGTACGGCATTCTGTTTTTGATTGTCAGCCAGAAAAAAAGCTGTCGTAAAAAAATCTTATAAATTAAACAAGTGAATACAATATTTTTAAGAATTTTGATTAAACTATCTGGAAAGAAGATAAGGATAATAAGTATGGCGAGCAGTTTATTACTATTATTAGATGATATTGCTACTGTTCTGGATGATGTCGCTGTCATGAGCAAAATGGCAGCAAAAAAAACAGCAGGCGTCCTTGGTGATGATCTGGCTTTAAATGCGCAGCAAGTGACAGGTGTGCGGGCTGATCGTGAATTACCGGTGGTCTGGAAAGTTGCCAAAGGTTCTTTTGTTAATAAACTGATTTTGGTGCCGCTGGCATTATTAATCAGCTTTATTGCAGGCTGGCTGATTAATCCCTTGTTGGTGCTGGGTGGTTTGTTCCTATGTTATGAAGGCGTGGAAAAAATTATTCATACCTTGCATACACCGAAGGCCAAGGACGCGGAACAGGCGCGTGAGCAATTGATTCATACAGAAATGGATTTGCACCAGTTTGAAAATGAAAAAGTCAAAGGTGCTATTCGCACTGACTTTATCCTGTCTGCTGAAATTATCGTGATTACTTTGGGAACGGTCGCCGCAGCCTCGATGCTGACCAAAGTGACTGTTTTAAGCCTGATCGCGGTGGTGATGACCATTGGTGTTTATGGTTTTGTTGCGCTGATTGTCAAACTGGATGATATCGGTCTGCATCTGACTGAACAGCAGTCCGATTTTAAACAAAAAATAGGACGTGGCTTGTTGGCATTTGCCCCGATCTTAATGAAAATTCTCTCCATTGTTGGGACCGCTGCGATGTTTCTGGTGGGCGGTGGAATTATTAACCATGCAATTCCTTTTATTCATCACTTTACTGAAGACAGTGTTGCTTATGTGCAGGATATTCCCAGCATTGGCAACATTGTCGGTGCCGTAACACCGACCTTGATTAATTTCGCAGTAGGAATTTTAGCGGGTCTGCTGGTCATGCTGGTCATCAGGCTGATTAAGAAAATCTGGCCTAAATCATCAAAAGCTTAAGGTGTGGAAATATCTGGATATTGAGCAGATTAAGAAAAGGAAAAGACTATGCGTTGGAAAGGTCGTCGTGTCAGTAGCAATGTAGAAGACCGTCGCGGTGGTGGTGCCAAAGCTGGCGGAATCAGTATTGTTGGGTTGATTGTAGCCTTTGTGGCCTGGAAGTTTTTTGGTGTCGATCCACAGCAGGCTTATCAAACCACCAAGCAGGTCACTCAGGGTGTATCGGGTGCAGCAGAAACACGTGGCCTGGAAAATCCCACGCCAGAACAGCAGGAGTCGATTGATTTTGTCGGCACCGTATTGGCAGATACTGAAGATACCTGGAATCAGGTGTTTCAGCAGCAGTTAAATCAGCAGTATGTTCCACCGAAACTAGTGTTGTTTAACGGCATCGTCAATTCTGGTTGTGGTACGGCTCAGGCGGCCATGGGACCTTTCTACTGTCCGACAGACCAGAAAGTGTATATCGATACGGCATTCTTTAAAGATATGCGCAGTCAAATGGGCATCACTGGAGAACAGAATGCGACTGAACTTTCTCGTAATGATCAGGCTGGGGATTTCGCGCTGGCCTATGTCGTGGCCCATGAAGTGGGGCATCATATCCAGACGATTTTAGGTATTTCTTCTCAAGTACAGCAAGCACGTCAGCAAGCAAGCGAAGTGCAAAGTAATCAGCTTTCAGTGCGTCAGGAATTGCAGGCAGACTGTCTGGCCGGCGTCTGGGCTTACCATAATCATGAACGTACCCAATTTTTGGAACAGGGCGATGTGCAGGAAGCGATGGATGCCGCCCATAAAATTGGCGATGACTATTTACAGAAACGTGCTCGCGGACAGGTGGTGCCGGACAGCTTTACTCATGGCAGCAGCGCGCAGCGGGTACAATGGTTTAATACCGGCTTGAAATCCGGTCAGGTTGCGAATTGTGATACCTTCAATCAAAATATTTAAATGACTTCGATAAAAAAAAGGAGCAGATGCTCCTTTTTTTATTTATGCAGAAAACGCCGGAAATTTCTTAATATCTTGATACTGACGAATAATGCAGCCAAAGCAAACAGGGCAATTGCAAAGACTGTATATTTGAGGTTGCTCATGTCATTTTGATAAAACTGCTGAATATCTTGTTTGTTATATTCTAAAGCAGTTGCTTTGCCGGTCCGGCTATCTCTGAACTGGATTTTTTCAATATAGAACAGATTCCCCGCTTTGATTAAGTCAACGCTCTGGATTTGTCGGGTATGCGATTGATTGTCTTCATCGCTACATAAAGCGCTGTAATGCTCACAATTGATTTTGGCCACATAACCATTTCCTGCAATCAGAATAAAAATGGCATTGTCCGGTCGCTGGTTATTGGACACCAATACATACTGCTCCCCGGTTGAACTTTTTAAGGGAATGCTGGTGGCTTGCTGATAATGCTGTTCTGCTTGCAGAATTTCCTGAATTTTAGCAAAGCAGGTAAAACATAAGGACAACGTGATCAGAAAAATCACGCTGGCAAAACAGAGACGAAAAATGGTTTTGACAGTTTGATGCATGGGAGAAAAATTCAAAATAGAATGATGGGAAAGCAAAAGCCGAGTGCTGACCTGTATGTTAAATCATCATTCGAAAATACTGAAAAGAAACTTAACTCAATTCGATAAAAAACGGACTAAACTTGTTTTGCCAGAATACCTTGCTATTTAAATCTCTATTTTAACAACGCCTCTCGGCGCATAGTGCTCCATATCGCCCGATTTTAGGAAACCGAATGGGAAATTTCTTTTTTCTTCAGCTACTCACGGTGGTCTTTGCTCTGTCTATTGCCACGACCATGTTTAATAAGCGCGTTTTAGGCTTTCCGCAAGCGATCGGTGTCCCTATTGTCTCTGCAATCTTTGTTTTCATTTTGCAGTGGGGCGCCAGTTTACTGCATGGTAATCCATTCTTTAGCATCAATATTGACAATATCGAGCAGGCTGTTCGTCACGTCGATTTCTATGATTTTCTGATCAATGGTGTGATCTGTTTTATCCTGACTTCATCTGCGCTGAAGTTTAAGGTCTCAGATTTGCGTAACCACTGGCGGCCGATCAGTATTTTGGCTGGTCTGGCTTTGGTGTTCTGTGCAGTGTTCTTTGGTGTGGTGTTGTATGGTTATCAGTTCCTGATTGGTAAACATGTTGACCTGCTGGTTTTGCTCTTGCTAGGGGCGGCCTTGGGCGCCACAGATCCGATCGGCATCAAAGGCGTATTGAGTTCGGTTCGCGCACCGCATCATTTGATTGTCAAGCTTGAAGGCGAATCACTGTTTAATGATGCAATGTGTATTGCCTTATTTATGACCTTGCTCAATGTTCTGCAAGGTGAAAACTTTACGGTACTGGCAGTGCTGCAAACCTTGCTTTATGAAATTGTCGTGGCGGTGCTGATTGGTCTCGGATTCGGTTTTGCGATCTTGCGGATTTTGCGCGGTAAGCATGAAATGGAATCTCTGATTTTGACCACGGCCTTGCTGGCTTGTGGTTCCTATCTGGTGGCTTTGCTGGCACATGCTTCCGCGCCAATTGCCTGTGTGATTGGTGGTTTGATTGTTGGCAATAAATGGAAAGAAATCCTGGCAGATGCTGAAATTGGTGACGTTAATCATTTCTGGCATACGGTTGAGGGAATTATCAATTCATTCCTGTTTACCCTGATTGGTCTAGAATTGTTTATTCTGGACTTGAGTACCAGTCTGGTTCTGGGCGGAATGGTGGCTTTTGTGATTCTGCATTTGGCCCGTTTTGCAGCCAATTACCTGGCCTTTGCCATGTTTCCAAAAGTCAGCAAGAAAAGCTATAACGGCAGTTTGACCATCCTGTCTTGGGGCGGGGTGCGTGGCGGGATTTCTTTGGCCTTAATTCTGGCGGTCGCCAATATTCCTCAGCTGGAAGCCTATAGCAGTATTCTGGTGGGCTATACCTTTATTGTAGTGCTATTGTCCGGTGTGGTATGTGGCTTGGGCCTGCCTGCGGTCATGAATGCTTTTTATTATAATCCCAATGAAGAGACGCAGGGCTTTAAAGGTTGGTATCAACGCATGTGCCACAAGCTGAATCGTAAGGGTTTTCGCTATATTGTCGGGGAAGATGCCAAAGGAAATGAGACCATCACTATCTTTCAGCCAGAGATTCTGATTGATCAGAAAGATGCAGATGGAGTCGCCACGGTGCATCATCCAGATAAGGTTCAGGAAGTAAAACGCTTAGAAAATCCGGATAATTTCTAAAGATAAAACTTAAAAGATCAAGATGCTGC
>DFCG01000186.1:0-1311 GCA_002367455.1 Acinetobacter sp. UBA3060
ACGTAGTCAATTGCAGGTTCAAACGATGCAGGTGTGGTACCGCCAGTGATGTCGTTTTTCAATTCATCAAGGGTATAACCCACAGCCAGTTTCGCAGCGATTTTCGCAATCGGGAAACCAGTTGCTTTAGATGCCAGTGCAGATGAACGTGATACACGTGGGTTCATCTCGATCACAACCATACGGCCGTCTTTCGGGTTAATACCGAACTGAACGTTAGAACCACCTGTTTCTACACCAATTTCACGAAGTACAGCTAGAGAAGCGTTACGTAGTAACTGGAATTCTTTATCTGTAAGCGTTTGCGCAGGCGCAACAGTGATCGAGTCACCTGTGTGCACGCCCATTGGGTCGAAGTTTTCAATGGTACATACAATGATACAGTTGTCGTTTTTGTCACGAACAACTTCCATTTCGTATTCTTTCCAGCCAATCAATGATTCATCGATCAATAACTGGTGAGTAGGAGAGAGGTCGAAACCACGTTCACAGATTTCCAGGAATTCTTCACGGTTGTAAGCAATACCACCGCCTGAACCACCCATAGTGAATGATGGACGGATAATCACAGGGAAGCCGAAGCGCGCTTGAATCTCAAGTGCTTCTTCCATAGATTCAGCAATTGCAGCTTTTGGACATTCCAGACCAATTTTACGCATTGCTTCGTCAAACAGTTTACGGTCTTCTGCTTTTTCGATTGCTTCTTTGGTCGCGCCGATCAGCTCAACGTTGTATTTTTCAAGAATACCGTTGGCATCCAGTGCAAGGGCACAGTTCAGTGCAGTCTGGCCACCCATCGTTGGAAGGACAGCATCTGGACGTTCTTTTTCAATGATTGCTGCAACAGTCTGCCAGGTAATCGGTTCGATATACGTCGCATCTGCCATTGCAGGGTCGGTCATAATGGTGGCTGGGTTAGAGTTCACCAGAATAACGCGGTAGCCTTCTTCACGAAGCGCTTTACATGCTTGAGCACCTGAGTAGTCAAACTCACATGCTTGACCGATGACGATCGGACCAGCACCAATGATCAAGATGCTTTTAATGTCAGTACGTTTAGCCATGATGCTTCCTTAATTACTTCTTAGATGCTTCGATAAGTTCGATGAAATGATCGAACAATGGTGCGCAGTCATGTGGACCCGGGCTTGCTTCAGGGTGCCCCTGGAAGCTGAACGCAGGTTTGTCTGTACGATGAATACCTTGATTGGTGCCATCAAACAGTGAGCGATGCGTTACACGCAACACATCAGGCAGATTGCTTTCATCGACTGCGAAGCCATGGTTTTGAGAAGTAATCATCACTGTACC
>DFCG01000186.1:1333-3910 GCA_002367455.1 Acinetobacter sp. UBA3060
AGGAACACGCCATCTGGATTCAGTGCAAGTACATCAGCAGCAGGAGTTTGCGCCGGCACAACAGTCAGTTTACAACCGCGGTCTGCAAGCATACGTAAGATGTTGGTTTTGACACCGTAATCGTATGCAACAACATGGAATTTAGCTTCTGGTTGAGAGAAACCTTTGCCTAATGTCCAAGAGCCTTCAGTCCATTCAAAACCTTCAGGGTCGCAACATTCTTTTGCCAGGTCTAAACCGTTTAAACCACCAAATGCACGTGCTTTTTCAAGCGCTTCAGCTTCAGTGATATTTTCGCCAGCAAGGATACAGCCATTTTGCGCACCTTTGTCACGTAAGATACGTGTCAATTTACGCGTGTCGATATCCGCAATTGCCACAACATTGTGTTGTACCAAATATTCAGCTAATGATTGGGTTGAACGGAAGTTACTGTGCAGTAAAGGCAGGTCACGAATGATCAATCCGTTCGCCCAAACCTTATGAATACGACCTGATTCAGCGTCTTCTTCATTGCAGCCTGTGTTACCGATATGAGGGTAAGTCAGTGTCACAAGTTGCTGTGCATAACTCGGGTCAGTCAAAATTTCTTGATAGCCAGTCATGGCAGTGTTGAAAACGACTTCACCAGTCGTACTACCCGATGCGCCAATCGAAGTACCTTTAAAGATAGTTCCGTCGGCAAGGGCTAAAATTGCTGGGGTGCTCAAACCAAAGCTCCTGAAATTTAGGCTGTAAAAAAGCGAGAAGACGAAAAAAAAGGAAGGCTAATTTTTAAACCTACCCTCCTATGTCTGCTCGCTTGAACTTAACACGGCATTATACGCAGAACGACCCTTAAAGTCCAACGGCTTTGCAGCGAAAGTATGAGATAAATGGCTTGCTTTTTGCATGGAAGTCTGTTTTGTAGGCAATGTGAAAAAATGTAAGCAATTAATAATTGTCAGACAAATCAAATCTTAATTTTTATCAAATCTACTAATATAGCTTAGTCGATATAACAATAGGAACAAGACAAATGGCTACAGCACCTAAATCTACTACATCTAAAAAAATCACTCCGAGCGTGGTGACTGAAACTGCCGAGAAGCTTGAAAAAGTAGCAGTCGAGGCTAAAGATCAGGCAATTGAAACCATCGAGGAAAGTAAGGAAAAGCTTGAAGTTGAAGCCAAACAGTTAAGCGATACTGTGCAGGAACAATTGCGTCAATTTAAGCAGGAAGTGTTACAGCGTATTGATACTTTGAAGGAGCAGATTTTCGGTTCGCAGAAAGAATTAACCGAACTGAAAAGCTTTATCAAGACAGAATTCAACGCTGTCGTCGAAGACTTATCCAATCTGGGTAAGGAACTGAAAGAAGATGTCAGTCAGATTTCGACCAAGCATAAGGAACATCTGACCGATACTTTTAAACGTTCTAAGGACAGTACCATTGAAGTACTGAAAAAAGTCAAACCCGTGGTGAAAACAGAGAGCTCAGACAAAAGTCCTGAGCTGAAAAGTTAGGCTGCGCTGAAAGGCCGCTATTTAAAAAGGAGAACAATCAAATGTTCTCCTTTGTCTTTATGCAGCAAAACGGACTCACAATAACAATTAAAGGGGGTCACGATGCAACAGCATTTTGTAGGTGTACTTATTTTACTGATATTGATCATGCTACTGAATCTGGAAAGCGGATTGGGGCGCATACTTTATCTGGGTGTAATCGTATTATGTCTGGGAGTACTGGGACTGGTGTTTGGGACCATTCTTCTGATGATCATTACTTTTGCTTTTATTCTTTATGCTGCTGTGAAATCCATTCAGGAACAGCATCATCTGCATCATTAAAATATGAACGTTGAAAACGATAAAAATCTAAAATAATTACATAGAGGATCAATCATTGTTGAGCGATAAACAAAAACGTGAGACTTTAAGTCTCACGTTTTATTCGCCTGTTACACTTTAAATAGCTGATGCACACCGTCAATCTATTTAAAATACGTGCAACCAGTCACGTTTATTATGAAAATCTGCCTGAGGACTACTATGCTGCATGGCATAGTATTGATCACCTTGCGAGGTTTTTAAAACAGCAGATAAACCCAGAAACAAGTTTTCCCATTTCAGTTTATGTGTTGCCATAAAATCAGTCAGATCCACGCTGACATTAAGACCATAATGCGTACGTTTGAGCTGGTTCAGCTCAATATCATCCGCAGCTTGCGGTGGCATCTCTTCAGGATAACGGTATTCTTCGAATTGATAAGCCTGCCAGGCCTGAGAAGGGGAGAGATTAATCTCACGATAAAAATCCTCACCCTGAACCCCAATAAAAATTTCAAAGCAGGTCTGTTCCCACAGGAAATCCTGACGGGGATGTGCCGTCACCATGTCGGGCCAGAAGATGTACTGATTGGGATCACGGATCCAGAAGCCCACATTTAAATTGCATGGGCCTTGCTGTTCGATGGCGGCAACCAGAGAGATGGCCTGAAAACGGCGATCAAATGCGCTAAGTTCGTAACTTGCCATAAGTCCTGTACTTAGTTAGACAAATGAGCGAAACGGACAAGGTTGGACAATTTTTGGTT
>DFCG01000186.1:3951-5533 GCA_002367455.1 Acinetobacter sp. UBA3060
AGCAAAACTCCTAGATTTAGATACACATGTATACTGCAAAATATGTCTTTTTCACGTACAATTAATAATTGGACGTTTTTTTATTTAGAGAGTTATGGCTACACGCATTACCAACCAAAAGTTATCTAAAAGTAGTCGTGATTGGATGAGAGAGCATTTAGACGATCCTTATGTGAAAAAGGCACAAAAGGACGGATATCGTGCGCGTGCAGCATATAAGCTCTTAGAGATGCAAGAAAAGTACAAAATCATCAAACCCGGCATGACCGTGGTCGACTTGGGTGCAGCTCCCGGGAGTTGGTCACAAATCGCAGGTAAGTTGGTTGGCGACAAAGGTTTATTGATTGCATCTGACATTTTACCAATGGATGCATTACCTGATGTGACTTTCTTGCAAGGCGACTTTCGCGAAGAAGAAGTCTTCCAGCAATTGTTAGAAATTTTAGATGGTCGTACTGTAGACGTTGTAATTTCAGATATGGCCCCCAATACATCAGGTAATAAGGCTGTAGATCAACCGCGTCAGATTTACTTGTGTGAACTTGCACTGGATTTTGCCAATAAGGTGCTAGGCCCCAAAGGTCAATTTGTGGTAAAAGTTTTCCAAGGCTCAGGTTTTGACGAATTTCGTAAGCAAGTGGTTGATAGTTTTGATGTTCTGAAAACATCTAAACCTCTGGCATCACGTGCTCGTTCCAAGGAAGTTTTCCTGATCGGGCAGGGACGTAAGAAGGCTTTAAAATAAGTCTACTTGCCAAGTCGTTAAAAATTGTGCATTTTGTACGTTTTCAGATAATTGTAAGTTGATTTACAGCTTAAGTATTAAGGTCACCCTGAACAGGGCATGATCAAATTAGATTGGAATGGGAATAAAGCTTTGAGCGATCTTTTTAAGAATGCCGTATTGTGGCTCGTGATACTGGGTGTGCTGGTGTTAATCTTCAGCAACGTCAGTGACCGCAATCAACCGACTACAATGAACTACTCAGAGTTTGTTGCCGCGGTCAATGCTGGCCAAATTAAACAAGTTGTGATTGACGGCGAAAGAATCCGTGGCGAAAAATCGAACGGTTCAGAGTTTGAAAGTATCCGTCCGGCAGTTCAGGATCCTGAACTGATGCCAAGCCTGATTAAAAATAATGTTGTGGTTGAAGGTGAAGCACCACAACGTCAAGGCTTGCTCATGCAGTTGCTTATTGCAAGTTTCCCTGTACTTTTAATCATTTTGTTATTCATGTTCTTTATGCGCAACATGGGTGGCGGTGCAGGTGGTAAAAACGGCCCAATGAGTTTTGGTAAATCTAAAGCCAAAATGCTGTCTGAAGACCAGATTAAAGTCACTTTCACTGATGTTGCCGGTTGTGACGAAGCCAAGCAAGAAGTCGTTGAAATCGTAGATTTCCTGAAAGATCCAACCAAATTTAAACGTCTGGGTGCGAGTATTCCACGCGGTGTGTTAATGGTCGGTCCTCCAGGTACGGGTAAAACCCTACTTGCCAAAGCCATTGCCGGTGAAGCGAAAGTTCCATTCTTTAGTATTTCAGGTTCTGACTTCGTTGAGATGTTTGTCGGTGTCGGTGCA
>DFCG01000186.1:5569-23826 GCA_002367455.1 Acinetobacter sp. UBA3060
CTTCGTCCAGGCCGTTTTGACCGTCAAGTTGTGGTTGGTTTGCCAGACATTAAAGGTCGTGAACAAATCCTGAATGTACATTTGAAAAAATTGCCTTCAGTGACAGGTGTGGATGTTAAAGTTCTTGCACGTGGTACACCGGGCTTCTCGGGTGCGCAATTAGCAAACCTGGTGAATGAAGCTGCTTTATTTGCTGCACGCCGTAACAAAAACACCGTCGATATGCATGACTTTGAAGATGCAAAAGACAAGCTGTATATGGGTCCTGAGCGTAAATCGATGGTACTTCGTGATGAAGAGCGTCGTGCGACGGCTTATCATGAAGCAGGGCATGCGATTGTTGCTGAAAGCTTGCCAGGTACAGATCCTGTGCATAAGGTGACAATCATGCCACGTGGCTGGGCTTTAGGTGTTACCTGGCAGCTGCCTGAATTTGACCAGACCAGCCATTACAAAGACAAAATGTTGAATGAACTTTCGATTTTGTTTGGTGGCCGTATTGCTGAAGAAGTCTTCATTAACCAGATGTCGACCGGCGCTTCAAATGACTTCGAACGTGCAACCAAAATGGCACGTGCGATGGTGACCAAATATGGTATGTCGGACAAACTCGGTGTCATGGTCTATGAAGAAGATGCACAGCAATCTTTCATGGGCAGTATTGGTAGCCGCAGTATTTCGGAAACCACACAACTAGAAGTCGATCGTGAAATTCGTCGAATTCTAGATGAGCAATATAAAATCGCACGCGATATCTTGGAAAGCAAAAAAGATATTGCCCATGCGATGGTGAAAGCCTTGATGGAATGGGAAACCATTGATCGTGATCAAATCCGTGACATCATGGAAGGTCGTGAGCCTCAGCCACCAAAAGTCTATGTTGCGGAAAATCCTGTGATTGATGTAACCCCAGATGATGGTCCGTTGACTCCTCCGCCATTGCCAGCGAACTAAGCTCAATAAAAAAACCACCTTCGGGTGGTTTTTTATGCTTGTCATTTTTGTCATATCTTTTTGAGTGTTATATTGAGCGATTAAAAATGAATAAGAAAAACCAAAATGAATATGCCTGTTCTGGAATCCAGTGTTTACCAGCTTCGTCTTGAACCGTTGAGCTGGGAACATTTTTCTGATTTAGCCATCGCATGCGCTGAAGAAAATCTAGGCGAGATTTTATATAACTCAGTGCCTTATCTGCATAACTTAAAAAAATATTTTTCGCAGGCCTTTGAACAGCAAGCTCAAGGTGAAAGGATGGCTTTTGCTGTAATCGATTTAAACTCCGGCCAAGCAATTGGAACCACCAGTTATCATGATATTAAGGCGGAAATTCCAAGTTTTGAAATTGGTTATACCTGGTATGCCAAGCGCTATCACAGAACCTATGTAAATCGCGTCTGTAAATATCTTTTGTTAAGACATGCTTTTGAAAATTTAAATGCTCAGGTGGTCGGCTTTCGGACTGATCACTTGAATCTTCCCAGCCAAAAAGCGATTGAAGCAATAGGTGCCAAACGAGATGGCATTATCAGGTGTCATATGCTACGTAAAGATGGACAGACTATTCGAGATAGCTACATCTATAGTATTTTAGAAAGTGAATGGGTAGATGTGAAAGCATTATTACAATCTAAACTGATGAAATATTCCCGAAACAATTACTTCGAAATCTAGGTCCTAGTCTTATTCAGCTTTGCTTTATTTAATTATCCATAAGACAATATCGGGGTTATTTTGAGTGAGTATTGAATCATGCAGCTGATGCCTTTGTTACCACATGTATGGACATTTGGTGATTTAAAATTGGACTTATCCCAGCCGCATGTGATGGGGATTCTTAATGTCACCCCAGACTCTTTTAGTGATGGTGGTCGGCATAATCAAAAAGAAGATGCAGTCGCCCGCGCACTGGAAATGATGGCCGAAGGAGCAACCGTAATAGATATTGGCGGTGAATCGACCCGTCCAGGTGCCGCAGTGGTAGAAGTGGAAGAAGAAATTCGCCGCGTAGTGCCTGTGGTGGAAGAACTGGCTAAACATAAGGTCATTCTCTCGATTGATACGTCGCAACCTGAAGTCATACGCGCAGCGGTAGAGGCGGGAGCGCATATCTGGAATGATGTCCGTGCTTTGACTCGACCAAATGCATTGCAGACTGCAGCAGAGCTGAATATTCCGGTCATCATCATGCATATGCGCGGTGANNGGAAATCCCTACATTGGCAATGTTGTTTGGCTTTTAAGCAACAATATGCTATATAGGCACGCTTAGATTAGATAGTCATCCTTTAGAGTGCCTGTAATGTTTGCAGATTTACTTCTCCCCATGTTCGATGATGAGTATTATCCCGATATTCTGGTTGCTGAAATCAAGCAGCACATCGAACGTTTTGCCCAAAAAGTCGCTAAATCAGGTTTGTCAGATCAAGAAATTTACCAGCTTGCCAATCTGACTGTGGCTGATATCAATATCATGAAACCTCAGTTCGAAGATCTGGATTCGTCTCTGGATGATACTGCCGCGGATTATATTGCCGAAGCCATGATGATGGTGGTGCAAGAGCACGGCCTGTTCGAGATTGAAATGGAAGAACTGATTACCAATCGTGAATGGTGATTTAAGAAAACCCTGCAGATGCAGGGTTTTTTATTGTCTGTTCAAATAATCTTTAAAGCTATTAAAGCGAATTGAGCCGAGTAATTGTTGCTCTTCATTCATGCATTGCTGATAAAGGTTTTGGTAATAAGCCTGCAGATTCGATTGACCTTGAATCTGTTGTGGTGTTTTTGATTTGGATTGTTGATAAGCCCAAAAAGCCAGTTGTCGGAGTTTCTGCAACCTGATCTGGTCAATCGCACTACAGGAACTTTTAAATAAAGGTTCCAGGATGACCACCCCAAAGGAAGAAATCGCTAAAATGATCATACTAATGATGACCAGTACATCCGAATGAATCAGATAAAGGTTGAGCAATAAGCTCAGAAAAATTGGAATTTGCAGATAGAGACAGTTTTGCAAACGCTGACTATAGGCTTTGGAACTAAATTGCGCCTGATATTGTGCATGCCAGATATAAGGATAAAGCAGTGCCATCAGCACAATTAAGGTGACATTAAAGGCAATCGTGGCATTCTTGAAAAAATAATATTCCAGAAATACGGAGCTGAGACTACAGGCTACACAGACCAGAAGGGACAGTAAATTAATCGCGATAACAAACTGGATATTTTGCAAGGCATTAAATTTAAAGCGGCTATAACGCAGCTTCAGGAAAAAAGCGTCTGGATGACGTAATTGTAATGTAGCGAGATCAAAGTGTTTTAATTCTGACATGGGGATTTCGCGCTAAAAGAATAAAATTCAGGCACAAAAAAACCAGCCTAATGCTGGATTTTTTATTGCACCATTTTAATAAATATTAAAATGGTGCCCGAGGCCAGACTCGAACTGGCACGCTTTGTGGGCGGGGGATTTTAAATCCCCTGTGTCTACCGATTTCACCACTCGGGCATGTGCGCAATAATAGAGGACGAAATAAAGCTTGGCAAGCAAATTCCGAAATGATTGCTTTCTTTTCAAGCAATTCCGTGGCTTCTATTCTAAAAATCAGCAAATCAACGTTTTTTAAAATTCAATATTTGCAGATCTTTAAGACGACCAATGAAAAAGGATAGAGAGAACTATGAATTTTCATCCAGATAGCTGTCGACATCTAGATGCTTGATCGTTTTACAATATTGATGCTCATATTTCAGCAGCCGCGTATATAACCCGGCATAGTGATTTAATTGCTGTTTTAGTTCGGCATACCGAGGATCATGGCTTGAATAAAAACGTAATTTTAGTCGGATCAGGCAGGTTTGTTTATAAGCCCAGAAACAGATTTTACGTAATTGTTGTAGCTGATAGTGCTCAGTATTTTTACTATTTTCCTTGAATAAATTTTCTCGATAAAAGCGCACAAAACCAAAGCTCACGCCAAAGAAGAATAAGCTCCACATCAGCAAACTGCTTTGTATAAAGACCAGATTTAACGCTTGCATCAGAATCACAATAGCCATCTTGATCGGGGTATGCCGTAATAATTGATACAGCGAATAAGAAGAATGCTGAATCTGGTACAGAATCAAGGTGAGACTCAACATCAGGAACAGTAGAATGGCCAACATGGCATAACTCTGCGCCTGAAATTCGCTGATTTGCACAAAAGATTGCTGTACGAAATCTCCTAACATCAAACTGATGGGAACAAAAATCATGGCGGCCAAGGCCCAAGGAATTAAAAGCTTGGCTTTACCCCAGATTCCACGGATTTTAATCTGACTGTAAAACAGGTAATTTCCTTTAAATGCAGTCGGATATTGGCGCTTAAGTTGCTGTAGCAACAAAGTCACTTGCGTAGTGGGCATCATCCAGAGATTAATTTAATATATAGATGAAGCACTATAGTCGATTTTGCGCAAAATCGCAGAAGAAATGCAGTTTCAGAACGTAGCACTGTTTTAATCATGAAGATTTTAGTTTTTTAGCGACGAATTATGCGAAAATAGCCGATTCAAGATTTATTTTTTTAAGGACAGTTTATGACTGATCAATCTCCTCAGGCGTTAAGCGACATCGAAATTTTAGACATCCTGCAAAGTATGAAAAAGGATGAGCTAAATACTGAGGCGCAAGCAGCAATTCGTCAGGGTGGTAAAGCTGGTCGTCAGGAAGCGCATAAAGCAGCCTTAGTAGCATTGAATCAGTCATTTGAAGACAAATTTGTCGAAGCCGTATCTTTGGCTTTGGGTCTGAATGCAGCACAAATCAAAAAAATCCGTTATAAAAAAGACCGAATCCGTATTTTAAAAGCGCGCGGTATTGATTATATGGCGATTGATGGCGCTGAAACTGCGCAAGTGCTGTCACAAATTGCCCAAGCAATTGTGCGTGAAGATGCCATTGTCACCCATGACCTGCATAATATTTTCCCATTCTGGAAAGAAGGCTGGCCAATGGTGCAATTCGATAATGCCTACAAAATTTTAGAAGATGATATCCAGATTCACTATCAAGCCGTTCTTGAGGCTTTATTAGCAAAAATCTAAGCTATAACTAGATCTAAAAAAAAGCACCCAAAGGTGCTTTTTTAATCACGATATATCAGTGCAATCAGCCAGCTGATGGGCAGAATAAATAAACGCCACCACGTGATTAATGGCCAATAAAAATACTCTCCAAATCTCAAGGTCGAGTCGAAACCTTGACGGCGACGTTCATGCGGGTAGGGAATAATGAAAACTGTTAAAACCATCAGAATGATGGCTGCGAGTAAAAGCAGGGGATTCTGTTGTTTGGCAAAGAAGAAGTAAAACAAATACAGGGCTGAATAAAAAAACAGACATGCCAATAATGCAGAAATATTCATCACTCACCTTATGGATTTTTTTATTAGAATAATTTTTTGAATAGAGGGCTAAAAAGAAGAACCAGATTAATCTGATTCTTCTTGAATAACTGAATTGGTTTCGATTAGGCGGGTCACCAGCAACTGGTCAATTTTAAAATGATCGACATCCACCACTTCAAACTTATAAGCACCAAATATCACGGCATCTGCAGGACGTGGAATCTTGCGTAATTTATACATCATGAAGCCAGCGATGGTTTCATAGTTCTCATCATCAGGCATTTCATCAATTTCAAGCGCATGCTTGATGTCTTCAATCGGCGTGCTGCCTTCAATCAGCCAGGAATTATTGTCACGTTTAATAATTTGCTGATCGGCTTCAATAGGCGTCACCCAGTCACCCATCACGGTAATCATAATATCAGAAAGGGTAATCACGCCAACGACCAGCGCATATTCATTAATGACGACGGCAAACTTTTCCTTGGTGGAGCGGAAACGATCCAGAACTTCCGATAAAGTCAAAGTATCAGGAATGGTCAAGACATTACGGATGGTATTTTCATTGAGCTGCAGCAGCGACTGGTTGTTCAGAATACGCACCAGAATGTCTTTGGCATCGACATAGCCAATCACACTGTCGATGTCATTGCTACATACCAGAAACTTGGAGTAGGGATATTCTGCCAGCTTTTGCCGAATACTTTCTTCCGGTTCATTCAAGGTGAAGAACACCACATTTTCACGTGTGGTCATACTTGAAGGTACGTTACGCTCTTCAAGTTCAAATACATTTTCAATGAAATGGTGTTCCTGCTTCTGGAGTACACCGGCCTGTGCACCGGCATCCATCACTGCAGAAATATCATCAAAAGTAATATTGTCATCACGGATGGTATTTACTTTAAACAGACGGAACAGCATGTTGGCAATCGCGTTAATAAACCATGCCAAAGGTTTACAGACTTTAATGAAAATCTGAATTGGCTCGATGACTGAGACTGCGATCTTTTCTGGCGCAATCATGGCTAGACGTTTCGGCATCAGGTCTGCAAATAAAATAAATAAAGAAGTGACGACCGTGAAGGAGAGCGCAAAGCTGATATTTTCAGCCCAAGGTCCCTGGTAAAAGCGGGAAACGAAATTATAAATATAAGGACGGAAGGCGCCTTCACCTAAAATACCGCCGAGAATGGCGACTGCATTTAAACCAATTTGAGAGGCTGCAAAGAAATCTGCAGAATTTTCTTGTAGATCTAAAACTTTTTGAGCGCGATGATCACCCGACTCAGCCAGAATTTTGAGTTTGACTTTACGGGCACCTGCGAGGGCGATTTCAGTTAAAGATAAAAAACCGGCCCCCGTGATGAGTATTAAGATAATCACGATATTTTGTAAGAGGCTCACAAATCCACCTGTGGATGAATAGTATCTTGGGATATTTTTAACACAAAAAAAGACTTGAGGTGTAACAACGACCTCTCAAGTCTTCAAAGTATAATCTTAAAAAATAAGAATTTAGAAGATTTTGAGTTTAATAATGTGAAAATTGAGAATTATTGCTCAGGAATTCACGGTTTTCTTCTTCAATCATCTGGCGGGCGACATATAAAATCAGCTGACGTAACCAGCGATGCGCCGGATGATGATGCAATAAAGGACACCATGCCATTTTCAATTCAAATTCAGGAATATAAAACGGCGGATCTTTGAGAATTAAATTGTGATTCTTGGCTTGCAAACGTGCAATGCGTGAAGGCAGTGTTGCGACCAGATCGACATTGGCAGCCAATAACCCCGGCATCTGGTAGTGACGGGTAAAGACTGAGATTTTACGTTTCTGGCCAATACGTTCTAAAGCCTGATCGATCCAGCCTAAACCGGCCTGTTTTTCAGGATTTACCCCGAAGCCAACACCCATACCGGTTTTGGAAACCCAGATATGCTGTGCATCCAGGTAACTTTTAAGGTTTAAGTTGCTTGCGGCAGGATGCTTGTTATTTAAAAGGCAAGAAAAGCTGTCACGCCAGACCAAAACCTGATGAAAACTTTGCGGGATTTCATTAAAACGGTTGATTGCCAGATCGACCTTGCCTTGTTCCATGTCACGATATGACACGTCACTTGGCGTCAGGAAGTCTAATACCACGTTCGGTGCTTCTGAACGTAGGGCTTTAACCAGACGTGGAACCAGCGTGGCTTCTGCATAATCCGAGGTCATGATCCGGAAGACACGATTTGAGGTATATGGACGGAACTCGGTACGTGGTTCCAGGATCATCGACAGATCAGCGAGCGCATCTCGAATGCGGGGCTGCAATTCTAAGGCACGTTCAGTGGGTGTCATGCCTTCAGAAGAACGAATCAGGAGGGGATCATTAAATAAATTGCGTAATCGGCGTAAGATGTTACTCATGGCAGGCTGGGTAACGCCCAGTTGTTCTGCTGCACGTGTGACATTTTTTTCGCGAAGAAGTACATCAAGATAAATTAATAGATTGAGATCGACCCGCTCCAGATTCATAAAAGAAATACCGAGAATAAATACAAGAAATTATGAAGATTATGCCATAATTGCCGGGCCTTGTGTAAAGCGTCGATGAAAAAAAGCCATGTGCTCACTGATAAAGTTTACAAAATTAACACAGGCTTAAGCTCCATTATTCAAAGTGTACATAAGAGAAAAGATGCACGTTAAATAGAATATCATTTAGCCTTTTTATAGAGGGAAATGAAAACCATCTTTTCGCTTTAAAAGAACATGAGAAAGGCTGTTCTTACGTTCAGTATTTGAGTGAAAAGTACACTAAATCGAGAATTCATCAAGTTGAATAAATCATCAAAGATCAGTATTTTTTAAAGATAAAAGGGCATAAACCCCATATCCAGACTTAAGTCTAATGAATTATTTTTAAGCAACATGTGGAAATTTTATCCATTTTTATTTTTAAATAAATATATATAAAACATAATCTTAATTTAATCTATCAAGATTGTAATAAGACTTTGATCTACTCATTTTTTAAATAAATACTGAAGATTCTTGCAGACTATTGGATTAATTTTCATAAGCCCACTAATCTTTAGCTATCCCAACGGATCGTCGAAAATCTGAACAAGTCATTGAGGGTGTGATTTGAGCGGTTCGTTGCAGAAAAATCCTAATATTATTACAGGAATATATCATGACTACATACCAAACAGCGATTGATGCAATCCGCGAATTAAAAGCGAAATTCGGTAACACTTGGGCAGACATCAGTCCTGAAGATGCTGCGCGTATGCAACTTCAAAACCGTTTCAAAACTGGTTTAGACATTGCGAAATATACAGCGGCAATTATGCGTCGTGATATGGCTGCTTATGATGCAGACTCTAGCAAATACACTCAATCACTAGGTTGCTGGCACGGTTTCATCGCGCAACAAAAAATGATTGCGAACAAAAAATACTTCGGTACAACTGAACGTCGCTACATCTACCTTTCTGGTTGGATGGTTGCAGCGCTTCGTTCAGAATTCGGTCCACTTCCTGACCAATCTATGCACGAAAAAACGTCTGTTCCTGCATTGATCGAAGAAATCTACACATTCTTACGTCAAGCTGACGCGAAAGAATTAAACGACTTGTTCCGTGCACTTAAAAAAGCACAAGAAGCGGGCGACACTGCTAAAGCAGCTGAAATCACTTCACAAATCGACAACTTCCAAACTCACGTTGTGCCAATTATTGCGGACATCGACGCTGGTTTCGGTAACGAAGAAGCGACTTACTTACTTGCTAAGAAAATGATCGAAGCGGGTGCTTGTGCACTACAAATCGAAAACCAGGTTTCTGATGCGAAACAATGTGGTCACCAAGCTGGTAAAGTAACAGTTCCACACGAAGACTTCATCGCGAAAATCCACGCTCTTCGCTATGCATTCCTAGAAATGGGTCTTGATGACGGTATCATCGTTGCACGTACTGACTCTGAAGGCGCTGACTTGACTCAAAAAATCCCAGTGGTTAAAGAGCCAGGCGACATCGCTTCTCAATACATNNCTGATCAAGCGTGATGGTAAACTTCACCGTCCTAAACGTCTTGCTTCTGGTCTATACCAGTTCCGTGAAGGCACGCAAATCGACCGCGTTGTACTTGACTGTGTAACTAGCCTACAAAACGGTGCTGACTTGCTTTGGATCGAAACTGCGACGCCTAACGTTGCTGAAATCGCTCACATGGTTAACCGTGTACGTGAAACAGTTCCAAATGCGAAACTTGTTTATAACAACTCGCCTTCGTTCAACTGGACTTTAAACTTCCGTCAACAAGCGTATGACCGTTGGGTTGCTGAAGGTAAAGACGTTTCTGCTTACGACCGTGCTAAGTTAATGAGCGCTGAGTACGATGCAACTGAACTGGCTGCTGAAGCTGACGAAAAAGTTCGTACATTCCAAGCTGACGCTGCTCGTGAAGCGGGTGTGTTCCATCACTTGATCACACTTCCGACTTACCACACAGCTGCGCTTTCTACTCATGAGCTTGCTCAAGGTTACTTCGGTACTGAAGGTATGTTGGCTTATGTTGCTGGCGTACAACGTAAAGAAATCCGCGGCGGTATCGCATGTGTTAAACACCAAGCAATGGCTGGTTCTGACATCGGTGATGACCACAAAGAAATCTTCGCTGGTGACAATGCATTGAAAGCTGGTGATGATTCTAAAAACACAATGAACCAGTTTAGCGCTTAATCCGCTCAATTGATTCACCAAAAAACCCTGCAGATGCAGGGTTTTTTGTTTGGAAAAATGCTATTAATAAATAGGGAAGAGCAATCTCAAGAATATGCTCAAGAGGAATTATCCATAATTTCTCCATGATTGGTTTTTATCGCAGTTTTTATGTGTTTAATTCTTGCATTCTAGTGCTATGTCACTGAATATTTGGATATAGCATGCTTATGTTCTGCATCAATTTACCCCTATTTAATTAAAAGTGACCCGGACTTATGCTGTCTAAATTTTTTATCCACCGCCCGATCTTTGCTGGGGTGCTGGCGATTGTTGTCATGGCAATCGGCTTGTTCGCAGTAATGAACCTGCCAGTGGAACGTTATCCGGACATTGCCCCGCCAAGGATAACGGTGGCAGCAACTTATAGCGGTGCTTCTGCAGAAACTGTGGAAGAAAGTGTGACTCAAGTGCTGGAACAGCAAATCAAAGGCATTGATCATCTGCTGTATTTCAGTTCGAGTAGTGATTCTTCAGGGCGCAGCCGGGTCAGTATTAGCTTTGAAAATGGCACCGACCCAGATACCGCACAGGTGCAGGTACAAAATGCGATTAATGGGGTACTAAACCGATTACCGGAAGATGTACAACGCCAAGGCGTTAATGTCTTTAAATCGCTCGGTGATACCCATATGGTGATCAGCCTGTATGATGAGTCGGGGCGCAGCAACAATATTGAACTTTCCGACTATCTGATGACCCATCTGGAACAGGACATTTCCCGGATTGAAGGCATTGGTGAGGTGGATGTTTTTGGTTCACAATATGCGATGCGGATCTGGCTGAATCCGGCAAAATTAAAACAATATAACCTGATGCCAAGTGATGTGCGTGCTGCGATTGAAGCCCAGAATACTCAGGTCGCTGCTGGTGCGATTGGTGATCTTCCAGCCATAGACGAGCAATACCTGAATGCCAAAGTTACTTCGGGTTCACGGCTAAAAACTGTAGAAGAATTCCAGAATATTATTGTCAAATCGGATCGTGCCGGCAGCTTTATTTATTTGAAAGATATTGCCCGGGTAGAACTGGGTGCTGAAAATTATCAGTCTTATAGTACCAATAATGGTTATCCATCGGCAGGTCTGGGTATTTCGCTGGCGTCAGGTGCCAATGCCATTGCCACCTCTAATCTGATTAAAGCTGAAATTGCCCGTATTTCCCAGCAATTGCCTGAAGGCTATAAAATTGCTTATCCACGTGACAATACGCCTTTTGTTCAAGAATCAATTAAAGAAGTGATCAAAACCCTGATCGAAGCCGTGATCTTGGTCATCATTGTGATGTTCATTTTCTTGCAGAACTGGCGTGCCACTTTGATTCCTACCGTGACTGTTCCAGTGGTGATTTTGGGTACGATGGCGGTGCTGTATGCACTGGGTATGAGTATCAACACCTTAACCTTATTTGCGCTGGTTCTGGCGATCGGCCTGTTGGTGGATGATGCGATTGTTGTGGTGGAAAACGTCGAACGGTTGATGCATGAAAAGCAACTGTCTGCCAAGGACGCGGCCCTGGAATCCATGCAGGAAATTAGTGGAGCACTGATCGGGATTACTCTGGTTTTGACCGCAGTCTTTATTCCGATGGCTTTCTTTGGTGGTTCGACTGGCGTGATCTATCGCCAATTTTCTATCACTTTGGTTGCGGCCATGTCGCTGTCCTTAATGGTGGCATTGATTCTAACCCCAGCATTGTGCGCGCTTATTCTAAAACCGAATCCTAAACCGGCAAAATGGGCATCCTGGTTTAACCAGAAACTGGATCATTTAAAACATCGTTATCTGAATTTGTCTAAACTCACGGTCCAGCGTCAAGCAATCTGTTTGCTGCTGTTTGCCGGATTGATCGGTGTGTTTGCGCTGTTCTATCGTGCCTTGCCGACCAGTTTCTTACCGAGTGAGGATCAGGGGATCTTAAGCTTGCAAATCAAATTGCAGGAAGGCGCTCCGATGAAAAATACCATTCAGATCGGTGAAGAAGTCCGTAAGTATTTTCTGGATCAGGAACAAGCTAATGTCAATCTGGTGATGATCCGTTATGGGCGAAATTTCTCTGGAACTGGTCAGAATCTGGCGACCGGTTTTGTGGCATTAAAACATTGGGATGCGCGTTCCGGTCAGGACAATACTGCACAAGCGATTCGTGAACGGGCTTTGAAGCATTTCCAGAGTAATCGCAATGCACAAATTAACGTGTCCATGCCAGCTTCAGTCAATGGTTTGGGACAAACCGATGGTCTGGATTTCTGGATTCGAGATATCAATGGCAATGGCCGGCAATATCTGGAACAACAGTTTAAAGCACTGGAAGCTCGGGTGGGCAACTATACGAGCTTTGAAAATCTGGGCAAGCGTTCTAATCCTGACAAAGCAGAACTACGTGTCAATATTGACCAGAAACAGGCCATGGCCAATGGCCTGACCCAATCGGCAATCAACAGTACCTTATCCAGCGCCTGGGGCGGCAGTTATATTAATGACTTTATTGATCGCGGCCGGATTAAACGGGTGATCATGCAGGGTGATGCTGAATTCCGTTCCAAGCCAGAAAATCTGGCGCAGTGGCATGTACGAAATGACCAGAATCAGATGGTGCCTTTCAGCAACTTCTCGCAAGTGGGCTGGAGTGGTGGCCCTGAAGTGGTCAACCGTTTCATGGGTTATACCGCATTGCAAATGGATGCGGATCGGGCCAAAGACAGCAGTTCCGGCCAGGCTATGCAGGATGTGGAAGCTTTGATTGCTGAGCAGGAAGGGGTGGATGTGGTCTGGAGTGGTCTTTCCTTTGAGGAAAAACAGTCCAATAATCAGGCGATCTGGCTGTATCTGATTTCAATTGGCTTTATTTTTCTCTGCCTGGCAGCTTTATATGAAAGCTGGAGCATTCCAACCGCCGTGATGTCAGCTATTCCACTCGGAATTGGCGGCAATATTATTTTCAGTTATCTGGCTGGTTTCCCGAATGATATCTATTTCCAGATTGCCTTGCTAACCACCATCGGTCTGTCCTGTAAGAATGCCATTCTGATTGTGGAGTTTGCTTCGTTAGCGCAGCAACAAGGAAAATCGGTAGTAGAAGCGGCACTAGAAGGTGCCTCTTTACGCCTACGTCCAATTTTGATGACTTCTTTGGCTTTTGGCGCAGGGATTTTACCGCTGGTCTTTGCTACAGGCGCAGGTGCGGTGAGTCGTCAGGAAATTGGCGTAAGTGTATTTGGTGGTGTTATTTTTGGAACTGTGCTGGTGCTGATTTTTATTCCATTTATGTATGTTTTAATTCGTCGACTTATCATCAAAAAATCGCTTGCTTAAAACAAAGGAAAACTCTAGAGCTAAAAAATCCCCGTTTATACGCGGATTTTTTTATCGCTAAAACTCGTCCAATGACTGGTTGTGTTTTCAGCATGGTGTGAAAATTGCTATAAAAATCATCTATTCATACAAGAATGCGTCGTGAGAATGCATCTGATGGGGATTTTTATTCATGTTGTCACGCTTTTTTATTTATCGACCTAAATTTGCAGCAGTCATCGCGATTATCATGATGGTATTAGGAATTTTTGCACTGCAAAAAATTCCGATTGAGCATATGCCGAATATGGATGCACCTGCGTTAGGAGTTTCTGCGGGGTATCGTGGTGCATCTGCGGAAACCGTTGAGCAATCGGTCACGCAAATTTTAGAACAAGCGGTAAAAGGCATTGAAGGTTTGGAAAGCTTTCAGTCCAATAGTAGCGTGGGACGTGCAAATCTGACCCTGTCGTTTGAGCAAGGAGTAGATCTGGATCAAGCACTGTTGCAAGTGCAAAATGCGGTCAATGGTGTGCTAAGTCGATTGCCTGAAGAAATCCAGCAAAATGGAGTGGCTGTTTATAAACAAGGTTATGATCAATTTGCATTACTGAGTTTATATGATGAATCAGGCAAGGCGACACCTACAGAGCTTGCTGACTATTTAATGGTGCATGTCGAACCGCGGTTTTCCCGTATTGACGGGATGGGTGAGGTGGAGCTTTATGGCGCAGGCTATGCGATGCGCATTTGGCTCAATCCACATAAACTACGCCAATTTAATCTGATGCCGAGTGATATTCGCAATGCAGTCGAGGCACAAAATGCACCTCTTCTATCTGGTTCTATTGGTGGATTACCAACAGCACAAGATCAATACATGAATGCCAAAGTTAGTGCGGGATCACGTTTAAGTAGTATTCATGAATTTGAAAAAATTATTGTGAAGACAACAGATTCAGGTTCGGTCCTGTACTTGAAAGATGTCGCACGTGTTGAGTTGGGGGCAGAAAGTTATAACCATTTAAATTATACCAACGGTCATTTATCCGCTGCGTTATCGATCCAATTGGCGCCACGGAGTAATGCCATTGCGGTTTCAGAGCAGATGCAAACGGTATTGAAAAATGCCCAAGCCAATTTGCCTGCATATTATCAATTGCGTATGACCATGGACAAAAGCCCATTCATTACCAGTTCAATTGAACAAGTCGCGAAAACTCTGGTCGAAGCGATGGTACTGGTGGTTTTGGTGATGTTTATCTTCCTGCAAAACTGGCGTGCCACTATTATTCCTGCAGTCACGATTCCGATTGTAGTTTTAGCCACATTTGCGGTGCTGTATGTATTGGGAATGAGCTTAAACAGTTTTACCTTGTTTGCCCTGATTTTGGCGATTGGCCTGTTGGTCGATGATGCCATTGTGGTCGTGGAAAACATTGAACGTTTGATGCATGAAGAACATTTGGATGCTCAGGCTGCAGCTTTAAAGTCAATGAAGGAAATTAGCGGTGCATTGATCGGGATTACGTTGGTCTTAACGGCTGTATTTATTCCCATGGCATTTTTTGGAAGTATGACAGGGGTCATCTATCGTCAGTTTTCCATCACGTTGGTCGTGGCAATGCTACTTTCTTTATTGGTGGCACTTATCATCACCCCTACATTTGCAGCGCAACTGCTAAAGCGTCAACCATATCAACCAAAATGGGCACAGCGTTTTAATCGTGGCATGGATAAGCTCACCATGCATTACCAAAAGCTTTCTGCACGTAGCATGCAGTTTAAAATGACGATGTTGGCTGTATTTAGTATATGTGTTTTAGGCTTTGGCTGGCTTTATAAAACCTTGCCCGAAGGGCTGATGCCAACGGAAGATATGGGCTTTGTCATGGGTCAAATTGTGATGCCGGGCAATGCACCACGTTCTGAGATAGAAAAAGTCGGGCGTGAAGTCCAAGACTATTTAATGCAGCATGAATCTGAGCGCATCCAGAGCATTGGGATTTGGTATAGTGGAAACAATGTTGGAGTTGGGCCTTATCGTGGTCAGCTTTTTGTCGTATTAAAGGACTGGGCAGCGCGTAAAAATCCTGAAGATACCGTCTTTGCCATTGTAGATCGTGCACAAAAGCACTTTGCCAATCATGCCAATGCCCAGATTTTCTTTATGGCGCCTTCTATGTCAAGTAATGGACGTGTGGTCGACTTCTGGTTACAAGATCTAGATTCAAGGGGTAGCGAGTTTTTACAGCAATCCTTCTCTGAGATTGAAACCCGTGCCAAAGCAAAATCATCGATTGAATATTTACAACTTGATGTACCCAAAGAAAGTGCAGAGCTGAATATTAAACTGGATATAGAACGTTTACTCAAATATGCCGTACCTCAGCAAAGTTTTAACAGTACGTTGGCTGCGGCTTGGAGTGGTACTTATATCAACGACTTTATTGATCGTGGGCAAATCAAACGGGTCATCATGCAAGGCGAAGCGGAGTTCCGTTCTAAACCTGAAGATTTGGCACATTGGCATGTCCGTAATAGCAAAGGCGAAATGTTATCGTTTAATCAATTCACTACGCTGAATTGGCAAGGTGGACCGAATAGTATCAACCGTTATATGGGCTATAACGCCGTGCCTGTATATGCAGGTATTCCCAAAGATCAATTTTCGAGTCAAACCATGCAAGATGTCGAAGCTTTAGTCGATGAACAAGACGGAGTAAATTTGGCCTGGAGTGGAGCCGCCTTAGAAGAAAAACGTAGCAGTGGGCAAGCTATTTTCTTGTATCTAATTTCGATTGCCTTTATTTTCTTATGTTTAACGGCACTCTATGAAAGCTGGACGATTCCTGCTGTGGTGTTGACCGCGATTCCTCTGGGCGTGGGAGGAAGTATTCTGTTCTGTGTCTGGTTTGGTTTTGCGAACGATATTTACTTTCATATCGCCTTGCTGACGACTATCGGTCTGTCCTGTAAAAATGCAATTTTGATTGTAGAGTTTGCTGCACAAGCAGAGCGGGCAGGTCATACTCCATTTCAGGCCGCGATAATGGCTGCGGGCTTACGCTTGCGTCCTATTGTCATGACTTCCATTGCATTTGCAGCGGGCGTACTGCCTTTGATGTTTGCCACCGGTGTCAGTGCAATCAGCCGGCAGGAGATTGGCAGTAGTGTTTTTGGTGGGGTGCTATTTGCCACTGTCCTGGTACTGCTGTTTATTCCCTTTATGTATGTATTGATCCGTGGTCTGATGGTTAAAAAAACGGTTTCTAAATCAGTGGTGATAGAGCATCCATCTTTAGAAAGTGAACAAGCCTGACTCAGGCAGGCTTTTTTCTGGCTAAATATCGAGGAATTGATTTATACAAAAAATATCGTCATATTGCAGCATGATCATTAAAATTATTCACATGAAAAATTAGGATACAGGGATCAGGACAAACCTCTCTTGAATGCCAGACTTTTATAATGAGCTGCTTATGCCGACAATTTCAGAAAAAATCCAGCATATCCAACAACAATTACATTCTGAAAATCACGCCAGCACTGTAAGTTTACTCAGTCAGCTGAATGTCGCCGATCAGGCGCGCATTTTAAGCCGTTTAGATGCTCGGCAACAGGCCCGAATTTTAAGGGAACTGAATGAATCGAGCTTGGTCTATGCTTTTATGCCCCTAGGGCAACAGTTAAACGTGGCACAGCACTTATCTATTTCAGAACTTGTTCCTATTCTGGACGCAATGCCTTCTGATGATTTTGTCGATATTTATAAGCAGTTTTCGCCGCCGCTACAGCTGCAATTGATGAGTGCATTATCTGAAGAATCCCAGCAAACCCTCAAAGATCTGGCCATCTATCCGGAAGGTACAGCGGGTGCCATGATGAGCTCACGTTTTGTGACGCTATCACCCGATTTAACCATGGATGAAGCGATACAGGCTTTACGTGTAGTGGCCGCGGGGCAGGAAACCCTGTATCTAATATATATTGTCGATGCAGAAAAACGGCTGATCGGTGTGATTTCCTTAAGGCAGATCATACAGGCCTTACCTGAGCTGAGCATTGCCGAGGTGATGCAACGTGACGTCATTTCTGCTCAGGTAACAGATGATCAGGAAATTGTAGCTCGAGCCTTGGCCTATTATGATTTTATTGCTCTGCCTGTAGTTGATGCACAGCAAAAACTCTTAGGAATTGTTACTTATGACGATGCTATGGACATTGTCGAAGCCGAAACTACGGAAGATATTTTAAAGTCGGGTGCAGTAACGCCGTTGACTGAATTGAGCCTTAAAACTGCCCCGATTTTGACCCTGTATCAGAAGCGGGTCTTTTGGCTGGTCATTCTGGTTTTTGGCAGTCTGCTCTCTGGAATCGGAATTGCACACTTTGAAGAGATCATTGCCGCACATATCGTGCTGGTATTTTTCTTACCGCTTTTGGTGGGGAGTGGCGGGAATGCCGGTTCGCAATCAGCCACCTTGATGGTGCGTGCTTTGGCCACAGGCGATGTCGAGTTCAAGGACTGGTTTAACCTGCTCAGTCGTGAATCGCTGGTGGCGCTATGTTTAGGTGGCACCATGGCGATTGCGGTATCCATTCTGGGTTATATTCGGGGAGATATCATGGTCGCTGTGGTGCTGGCCATCAGTATGCTCGGGATTGTGTTGATGGGCTGCCTGATCGGCATGAGTCTGCCTTTTATTTTAAATAAACTCAAACTTGATCCTGCCAGTGCTTCGGCGCCATTGGTGACTTCCATCTGCGATGCTACCGGTGTGATTCTGTATTTATT
>DFCG01000186.1:23866-25546 GCA_002367455.1 Acinetobacter sp. UBA3060
GCTTTGAGTACGATTCCGGTTGCGGGAGATATTGCCGGTTTTGTATTGACCTGTTATGCCATTCATAAGGCCAAACAGATCGGGGTTCCGAGTGCCAAACTCAATCCAGTGATGAAGATGGCGGCGATCGATGCGGTAGTAGGATTTATTCCGGTGGCGGGCACAGTCTTTGATATTTTTATTCGGCCCAGTCGCAAGGCGCTCGATGTCGTGCATCTGCATATTCGCGAGGAATATCAGATTAGCAGCGACCGGCATGTGGTACACCCATTTTTGCATGAAAGTCTGGAACGCAAACAACAGCAATCTGCATTCTGGCGCAATCCCGTGGTGGCCTGGATCTGGATTCACATCCCCGATATTTTAGGTACTTTATTCCTGATTGTATTTGTCTTCGCGATCGGGTGGGGTGCTATGGCGCTATATCAATGGTTCAGCCAATGATAGGCTAGCTAAAAAATAATTAAATCCAATAAAAAAAGCCTGCAATTGCAGGCTTTTCTTAAATCAAAACTAAAGTTTTACTTAAGCACAATCTAGTTGTTGCAATGCAGCGACACGCTGTTCGATGCTTGGATGCGTCTGGAACAATGCAGCAAGGCTAAAGCCTTCTTCTTTACCCGCAGAAATCGCAAATGCTTTCATTTCTTTCGGCATGGCATCTGGCATTTCAGATTCTGCCTGTAAGCGCAGTAATGCTGAAATCATGGCTTGTTTACCTGCCAAACGTGCGCCTGCTTCATCAGCACGGTATTCACGATGACGAGAGAACCACATCACAATCGACGACGCCAAGATACCGAACACGATATCCAGTACAATAGTAATCACGAAATAGGCAATACCCGGTGCTTCACCTTCTTCACGACCAAAGACATTGCGGTCAATAAAATCACCCGCGACACGTGCGAAGAACATCACGAAGGCGTTTACTACGCCTTGGATCAGTGCCAGAGTGACCATGTCACCATTGGCAACGTGACCGATTTCATGCGCCAATACAGCACGAAGTTCGTCTTTGTTCATACGCTCAAGCAAGCCGGTTGATACCGCAACGAGAGCATCGTTTTTGTTCCAGCCAGTGGCAAAGGCATTCGACTGGTAAGAGGGGAAAATACCCACTTCCGGCATTTTAATGCCTGCACGCTGAGAAAGTTGTGCAACTTCTTGGAGCAACCAGGCTTCAGCTTGGTTACGAGGTGCATTCGGGTCAATCAGTTCAGTACCCGTGGTCTTTTTCGCCATCCATTTAGACATGAACAGGGAAATCATTGAGCCGACCATACCGAACACAAAACAGATGACCAACAGGTTGCCTAGATTCAAGCCACCTGCGCCATGGTAACTACCGACACCGAAGAGTGACAAGATAATGCCAGCTACAACCAGTACCGCGAGGTTGGTTAGCAAGAACAAACCAATCCGCATCATTGAGAAATCCTCTTATTACAGAAAAATAATCTGATTATTAAATGTAAATCATTGAAATCAATATGCGGTGAAATGGAGAAGAATTCAAGGAAAAAATAGCATTTGGCTACAAAAAGTACAGGATATTTTTTGTGCAAATTGAAACATAGGTCTTTAAAAAAAAAGCTGTTTAGGAATTATTCACTCAAATATATTTTTGCAGATGCTGACGCATTCGCGGTGGCATAAGAGCCTGCCGGTGCATCGGTG
>DFCG01000184.1:0-1531 GCA_002367455.1 Acinetobacter sp. UBA3060
GTCAGTCACGGCACGATCTTTACCACGCTGATTCTATCCGTCTTATTTTACAGCTTTTTTTATCCAACCGCTTATCAGGCACAGCAGGCTGAAGCCTTACCGATTATTATTGTCGATGAAGAACAAAGTAACTTAAGCACCCGTATTATTGGTCAGGTGGCACAAAGCCCCAATGTNNCTACCGGACAATTTATCGCAAAGCTTAAGGCATGGTGAAACAGGCGGAATTGGACTGTATTTAAGCACGGCCAACTTTTTAGTGACCAAACAAATTGGTCTGGGCTTAGCTACATCAGTTGAGCAAACTTTGGCAGATTATACTGAACGCTTTGGCAAGGTCTCGGATTTTTCACCTGCCCTTTCTGTGCATCAAATTCCTTTATTTAATCCGCTGTCCGGCTATGGCAGTTATGTCTTTCCTGCGGTTGCACCTTTAATTATCCACCAAACCATTCTTTTGGGTTTGAGTATGCTGATTTTAGTATATCGGGAAAGAAAAGTAGAATTAAATACAAATGCCTTGATTGGAATGTGTTTAGCGGTCTTCACCATTGGCTGTCTGGGATGTTTCTATTTATTCGGCTTTAGCTTCTGGCTATTTGATTATCCGCGCGGTGGCAACCTGCTCGGGATGCTGCTGGCTGTTCCGGTTTTTATCTACACAATAATTGGCATGACCTGTCTATTTGCCAGTTTTCTGGATCTGCCAGAACGTGCGGGTCATGTAATTGTATTCACTTCCATTCCACTGTTCTTTTTATCTGGTGCGGCCTGGCCGCATGCATCCATGCCTATCTGGATGCAAGTCGTTGGCGAAATCCTGCCTTCCACCCAAATTGTGCAGATGTTTATTCAACTCAATCAAATGGGTGTGCCTACCGCACTGGTCTTGCCTAAACTGCTCTATCTTGGAATGATCGGCAGCTTGTGCTTTTTTTTGGCTTATCGACGTTTAATTCCTAGTCATCAAAGCAGATAGAACATTATAGCAATGCGCCTATTCCACTTATTTACTTGATTCACCAAAGACCTGAATATTGAAATTACGAATCTTGTTGCTACCATTCGGCTTATCAAAACTCACATCATACTGAACCAGATTCTCCGGATAGGCAATTTCATAACTGACCTTATATTGTCCAGGCTGATTGGTTGCTTCTTCAATCTCTTTGGTCATTAAAGTCTTAGACTTGTATTCACCTTGAGGAATTGAACGTGAAAAGCGTTTCATCAGCTTTTCATTATCCTTAAACTGGGTTTGCAACTGCGGTTCTAACTGATCCAGAAATTCCTCATATTTCCCGTCACGCAAATCCTCATAAGCCAGCTGTACCGCCTTTTCCTGTTCAGGACTCGGATTCGGAATATTGTCCATTGAATTACAGCCAGTCAATGCAACCGCTGCTGCCAACAACATTAATTTGGTTTTCATCGCTTACCCTTATGCAGTCAAGGTTTATAAAAAAGGACGCCGAAGCGCCCTTTTTATCAGTAAAAAACTTATTCTTCTACTGAATTTTCACCATCTTTT
>DFCG01000184.1:1639-1806 GCA_002367455.1 Acinetobacter sp. UBA3060
TCTACTGGAGTACGTTTACCATAACCGTTTTCAGATGCACACAGTACTTCGCCAGTTTCAGGTACAACAACCAGTGATACGATTCGGCTAATCAATGCTGAATCTGAACCATCTTCGTCATCAGACTCGATCTCAGTTTCGTCATTTTCTTCTAGCTGTGCAGCTGC
>DFCG01000184.1:1843-6656 GCA_002367455.1 Acinetobacter sp. UBA3060
TTACGTACCGCTTCAGCCTGCTGAGCAAAGTCATTGATGATGTCATCATCAAGATCTGTTGCAGAAAGCTCCAAGCCCAACTGTTTCAATTGAATACGCAATGCATCAGAAATATCATCCGCACCATCTTCAGATTCTGTCAGCGCTGCTTCAAGCTCGGCAAAATGAGCATTGATCACTTCATTGGCTTGCAACTGCGCTGCATTGGCTTTGACAAATGCCTTGAAGGCAGCCAGACGTTCTTTGAATTTCTTCGGCGCGTCAATCACAGGTAAGATCGCAGTAATGGTCTCGTTTTCATCCAGTGGCAACAAATTCACCATTGGGCGACCTTTCGCACCACGTGATGCTTGCGGCACTTCATAGACTTTCAGACGATAGACCTTACCAACATTGGTAAAGCAAAGTACCGTCGCATGACTTGACGTCACAATCAGATGTTGAATGTAATCATCTTCTTTCATGCTGGTCGCAGACTTACCACGGCCACCACGACGCTGTGCAGCGTAGTCAGACAATGGTTGAGTTTTCGCATAACCTGATTTCGATACCGTCAGCACCATTTGCTCTTCAGGAATCAGATCTTCACGAGAGAAATCGATACGTGACTCGACAATCGACGTTTTACGTGCATCGCCATACTGCTGAAGAATTAATGCCAATTCTTCACGAATGACATTCATCAACAGATTAAAGTCATTCAAAATTGCAGTCAGTTCAGCAATTTGTGACAGGATTTCACTATATTCAGCATGTAACTTGTCTTGTTCCAGACCAGTTAAACGATGCAAGCGAAGTTCCATAATTGCATTCACCTGGGTTGGNNGCAACGGTTAAACCTTCCAAGATATGCCCACGTTCACGCGCTTTGCGTAATTCGAACATGGTACGACGCGTGACCACTTCCTGACGGTGACGGATAAATGCCGCAATGATGTCTTTCAGGTTCATCAATTTTGGTTGGCCATTGTCCAGACAAACCATGTTGATGCTGAAAGAGTTTTCAAGTTGCGTGTTCTGGAACAGGTTGTTCACGATCACTTCAGCGTTTTCACCGCGCTTCAGGTCAATCGCGATACGCATACCGTCTTTGTCAGACTCGTCACGAAGCTCTGAAATGCCTTCCAGTTTTTTCTCTTTGACCAGTTCAGCAATACGCTCAATGGTTTTTGCTTTATTGACCTGATATGGAATTTCAGTGAAGACAATCGTGGTACGGCCATTTTTCGGATCTTCTTCGAAATGGTACTTACCACGAATATGCAAACGGCCCTTACCGGTACGATATGCATCGACGATGCCTGATTTACCGTAAATGATACCGCCTGTCGGGAAATCCGGACCAGAAATATGTTCCATCAACCCTTCGATACTGATCTGAGGATCATTAGCATAGGCCAGACACGCATTCACCACTTCAGTCATGTTATGCGGCGCCATATTGGTCGCCATACCGACTGCAATACCGGTAACACCATTAATCAATAAGTTCGGTACACGGGTTGGCATGACTTGAGGAATACGCTCAGAGCCATCGTAGTTGTCTTCCCACTCGACGGTATCTTTTTCAAGATCCGCTAACAGTTCGTGGGTCAGTTTACGCATACGTACTTCGGTATAACGCATGGCTGCTGCGCTATCGCCATCGACCGAACCGAAGTTACCTTGACCATCAACCAATTGGTAACGCAAGCTGAAATCTTGCGCCATACGTACAATGGTTTCGTATACGGCAGAATCACCATGCGGGTGATATTTACCAATCACGTCACCGACTACACGTGCAGACTTTTTATAAGCTTTGTTATAGTCATTGCCTAATTCGTGCATTGCGAAAAGCACACGACGATGAACAGGTTTTAAACCATCTCGTACATCGGGCAATGCACGTGACACAATCACGCTCATCGCATAATCGAGATATGAGCTTTTAAGTTCATCCTCAATGGCAATCGGTCTAATTTCCGATACGCTCATGCATACTCCTTATTCTACAAGCCAATTTTGGCTTGTATTTATATGTCGTAAAACTAGCAAAATCATTAACTCAAACGACTGAGTTAAAAACTAAAATACAGCCCTAAATTATAGCATAAACACTTGTATTTTTGTGTCGAAATATTCAGCTTAACCTTGTTAATTATCTTCATTTTAGTGATCATTTTCTTGTTATTTGAAAACCGAAAATTAGCGCATCCAGACAGGATTTTTCAATACCTCAAATTTTGAGAAATACAGTACTACAAAAACAAAATGCGCCAATCAACTGGCGCATCTTCATCGTTTTTTCTATATTTTTATTGTGCCTGGTTCAGTACTTTACGATAGCTCAGCACAGCCACAATCAATAAAACTGGCAATAACATTTCTACCCCTTCCTCAATGGTCATAATCATGATTTGAGTATGCGGTACCAACTGGATGCCGAATTCTTCTTTCAGGGTTGAGGTCGTGCGATCCAGCACCTTGCTCAGTCCGCCACAGGCAATGGTGAGGAAGATAAAAAAATGTGCAATATTCAAAGAATTCTTCATGCTTCGTATGGTTTGAACCAGCTTTTTCGCCAGTACCAGAAAGACAAAAATAATGCCGAGCAATAAAATAAATCCGAGCAGCTTATCCATGAGCGGAATTTCAGCACTGCGATAGAAATTAGTTTTGATAAAACTCATTTCAAACACCTGCTTATGAAAATCCATTTCCCGCAATCCCAACAATGTCGCTGCTATAGCCGTAAACACTCGGGTATTAGGTTTGATTTCAACATTAAGCAAACACAGCACTGCCAGCAAGTACCATAACCATGGACTCATGACTTCAAAAGCGCCTGATTCACTAAATAAATACTGAGTCACCGCAGGCGGTGCATTCAGGGCAGTATGAATGCAAATACCCAGATAAAGCGCAATCAGCAGAAAACTAATGAACAGGATATGGGCGGCTTTGGAAAAGGACATGATTAAAAACAGGAGAAAAACCAAACCGGAATTTTATCACTTTTCATGCAAATGAAATACTCTAGTTTCGACTGCCGAGTATTTTTAAAATTTTTGCATAAAAAAACGCCCTTGGACAAAACAGGAAAGCATTGCTTTCACTGCCTGCACAAGAGCGTTTTTTGAATCCGATTCAAGAATTAGATTTTAGAAACCAATTCAGGAATAACAGTGTTCAGGTCACCGACTAACCAGTAGTCAGCGACTGCATTGATTGGCGCTTCTTCGTCTTTGTTGATCGCAACGATCACTTTAGACTCTTTCATACCCGCCAAATGCTGAATCGCACCAGAGATACCGACTGCGATGTACAGGTCAGGCGCAACGATTTTACCAGTTTGACCCACTTGCATATCGTTTGGTACGAAGCCAGCATCTACCGCAGCACGTGAGGCACCTTGAGCAGCACCAAGCTTGTCGGCCAATGGATCAAGGATCTTGTGATAGTTCTCACCAGAACCTACACCACGACCACCAGAAACCACAATACGCGCAGCTGTCAGTTCAGGACGTTCAGATTTTACGATTTCTTCGTTGATAAACTTAGAAATACCCGCATCACCCGTAGACGCAGCAGCTTCAACAGCAGCAGAACCGCCCTCAGCAGCTACAGCATCAAATGCTGTACCACGAACAGTCGCCAATACGATGTTTTCGCCTGATTCTACAGTCGCAATTGCGTTACCTGCATAGATCGGACGTTTGAAATTCTTAGGACCATCTACCGCAATGATGTCAGTGATCATGCTTACGTCAAGAAGCGCAGCTGCACGTGGCAAAATGTTTTTACCAGTTGTTGTAGAAGCAGCAAGGATATGTGTATAGCCTTTACCTAATTCAGCAACAAGTTTAGCCACATTTTCAGCCAATTGGTTTGCATAAGCAGCGTCATCAGCAAGTAATACTTTGCTTACACCCGCAACTTTAGCCGCTTGGTCAGCAACTACCTGAGCGCCAGAACCAGCAACCAATACAGTGATATCGCCACCGATTTTTTGCGCTGCAGCAACAACGTTTAAAGTAGCAGCGTTTAATGCTTTGTTGTCGTGCTCAGCGATAACTAAAATACTCATGATTTTTATCCTTCTGTATTAGATCACTTTCGCTTCGTTTTTCAATTTTTCTACAAGTTCGTCTACAGACTTCACTTGTACGCCAGCTTTACGCTCTGCAGGTGATTCAACTTTCACTGTTTTCAGTTTAGTTGCAGGGTTTACACCGAAATCTGCAGGTGACTTGGTATCCAGCGGTTTTTTACGCGCTTTCATGATGTTTGGAAGNNAGTTGGCTGTCATCAGCTTCAACCAGAATACCGCGGTCAGCACCAAGCGCCATTGCAGAACGGATTTGTTCTTGGGCTTCTTTAGGACCAATAGAAACAACAATGATTTCTGAAACAGTTCCTTTTTCTTTTAAACGAACCGCTTCTTCCACTGCGATTTCACAGAATGGATTAATTGACATTTTAACGTTAGTTAAGTCAACACCACTGTTGTCCGGTTTAACACGAACTTTAACGTTGGCATCAACCACACGTTTTACAGCAACAAGAGCCTTCATGTAATCCTCGGCTGTTTTAGCAAATGTAAATGTTGAGAAAAGTTAGTGTAACTCTTCACTTAAATTTTTTTAGGTGCCCTATCTTGCAATGTGTACGGCATTTCGGTCAAGTCACAATTCAACAAAGAGCTGTAAAAATGCGTAATTTTCCCTGAACGATGCGTTCACAATTAATTGTTATCGTTTTATTACAATGAAATGTATCAATATTTACTTAAAATTTAACCATTGATTTATATTATTTTTTTATCTGATTA
>DFCG01000184.1:6696-24282 GCA_002367455.1 Acinetobacter sp. UBA3060
AATATAAAGACAAATTGACCAAATAATAAACCAGCGCATTGAATTCTACGCCGACAAAGTGAATATTTAATTTCAAATCTTCGCAATTATAAAAAAAAGCATACTGCGAACAGTATGCTTTTTTGCAGCCAGATTAATTAATGATGAGCCAGCTTGCGGCAAGTGCCAGTAAACCACCAGAAGTTCCATCTACCCATTTTTGTTTACGTTCATCCATTTGGGTTTTTTGGCTGATTTTGCTGAACAAAATACTTAAGCCACAATACACCACAAAAATCAGACTGATAAAAATAAAGGACAGAATCAAACCTTGACTGATAGTATTGGCCGATTTATCAATAAACTGCGGCAAAATCGCAAAATAAATCAACATGCCTTTCGGATTTAACAGTGCGGTAAAAAAACCTTTTTTAATCGGATTGGCTGAGGTCTTTTTCTCAATGTTCAGCGCGTTTTTACTGAATACCGATTTGAGCAAACCAAAGGCCANNAGGATCGAATGCACCAGATAACCGCAACACACCCCTAAGGTTGCCATCATGCCTGCTTTTGCATCTTTACCCATCACTTGAGACAGGATAAATAACATATCGGGTCCAGGCGTAAAAATTAGGGGAAGCACGGTCAGTGCAAAGAGTACAAATACAGACATTTCCTTTTCCTTTCAAACTCCAGAAAGTGAAATAAGTATCTGCGATTTTTTACAAAATTGGCTTTCATTTTATTTTATAATAAGTATTATTTTTCGAATATTATTCTAATTTATGAAAATATCCACCAAGTCTGTGCGGGTAAAACTTGATCGAATTGATAAAAATATCATTCGACATTTACAGGCCAATGGCCGTATTCAGAATAATGATCTGGCACGTGAAATCGGACTTTCACCTTCATCCTGTTTACGCCGGGTGAAATTGCTGGAAGATGCAGGCGTGATTCAGAATTACACGACTATTGTCGATCAACAAAAAATTGGTTTTCAGCTGATTTTATTTTCGCGCATCTGGCTGGTCGGTCAGGATGCCGAAACCATTGATACCTTTATTGAGGCGATGAAAGAATTGCCGCAAGTGATGGAGTGCTACATCATTTTGGGAGAGAGCGATGCCATGTTGAAAGTCGTGGTGCCTGATCTGGAAAGTTACCGGAAATTCCAGTCGACCCATCTGACCAAAAAAAATGGTATTACCAGTGTCAAAACAGATTTACCGAGTCAGATTATTAAACAGAGTTTCCAGCTACCTTTAGAAGATTTATAGGCAAACTGATTTTAGATAACGAAGCTATGTTCTTAATTTAAGATTTGAATGATCGTAGCTTGCTGAAACCATAACCTGTGCTGCAAGCGCATAGATTGCAAGTTCTCGTATAAAAAAGGTTGCCTATAATAGAAGACAACCTTTTCCTCTTGAGCAAAGCCAAACCACAGGACTGAGTCTTATTTTTATGCTGTGTGGATGCTTCAGAATTTACTCAGTTTCTTGTGCTAAAAAATCACGATGTACATGGCTTAAATCTACCAGCTCATAGTCTGCCAATTCAAAAATTTGCCAAATCGCAATCGCATCTTCTTTTAAATCGACTGCTTGGGTCGCACGATTCGACAATTGCCATTGCAAGTCAGAAATCCATAAATAGTATTGTCCAGTCGCCGCATTAAAGGCCTGAACTTTCCCATCGGCATTAATGCCTTGAATGATGGCGCCTTCAGGTAAAGTCGCTTCAAGATTGGGTAAGCTAATGTCCACAAAATGTTTGATTTGTCGCAGACCATAACCTGCAAACATTTCTTTTTGAGCTTCACTTAACTGTGCATATTTTTGCTCTATATCTGCAATTACCAGTGTGTCCATGTCACCTCCCATCGGTCAAATGCTGAGACGCTGCTCAGCAATATTTCATTTTAAATATTAAATAGTATTTATTGTTATACCTGAAATGGCGCATTTAACGAATAAGACAATAGTGAAATGCTTACCCGAACGCCAATGTTCAGTTCAATTCCATTTTAAGGTTTATATATGAAAGTTTTGTGCCAAAAATACAATTTTCATGATTTTTATTCTTTAAAACTGGGCACATGATCAATCTTCTTTATGCTGCGCACGCGGATGGGCCTGATCATAAATCTGGGCCAGATGGTCAAAATCAACATGGGTATAAATTTGCGTGGTGGTTAAATTACTGTGTCCCAGCATTTCCTGCACGGCTCGTAAGTCCCGGCTATTCGATAACATGTGACTCGCAAAACAATGTCTTAACAAATGCGGATGTAAATCTACATTCACGCCTGCGCGCTGCGCCTGAAACTTGACCCGATTTTCAATTTGTCGTGCACCGAGTGGATTGCCTTTCTGGGTAATAAATACATTCGCCTCCGGTACAAAATCGCCATTCCATAAGGGATAGACTTGCAACCAAGCCATCACGCTGTCTTTGGCCTTGGAACCGAAAGGCACTATCCGGGTTTTATTGCCTTTACCAGTAATGCGTAATAACTGCCGGTTGAAATCAATATCTTTAATTCTCAGGCTTTGCAGTTCTGCCAGACGCAGCCCACTGGAATAAAGCAATTCTAACATCGCTTTGTCCCGGAGCCACATTTGCTGTTGTATTTCATTTTCAGGCGCAGGCTGATCAATAATTTGGTTGACGGTTTCAATATCCACCATGCCCGGCAAAGGACGCGATTGACGTTTTAACTGAAAATCATCCGCCGGATTAAAAGCCATATGCTGAGCCTGCTCGGCCCATTTCATAAACTGACGAATAGCCGAAAGCATACGTTGCAGGCTGCTAGGACTGAGCTGATGCTGTTCCACTTTTTCAGCCAGAAACTGGCGTAAATCGGTGGCTTCTACATCGTTTAAATTGAGCTGCTCACGCTGGCAAAACTCTAAAAAATCTGAGACATCACGTTCATAGGCTTGCAAGGTATGTTTGGACTGGTTTTGAATTTCACGTTCTTTCAGCCACATGTTAAGCAAGAGTTGAGGTGGGACAATCACTGCTTGCTCCATTTAGAGTTGCTCCAAATAATCTTGAATCAGCATTGCAACCTGATTTGCATGAGAATTGGCAAAGAAATGATCTCCACCTTGGATAATATGCAATTTTGCATTTTTAAAAATTCCTGCCAAGTATTGTCCAAGCTGAACAGTACTTAAAGGATCATGATCGCCCCAGATCAGTAAGATCGGAATGTCAAGACTTTCAAGCTGAATGCGGCTAAATTCAGTTTGGTCTTGTACAAACCAGTCCGGTGCTGTTTTAAAATGTTCATGATAATCTGTTCGCCAGTCTGCACAATGAAATGATTGCAAATTCAGGCCACCAGATGTCGCCAACAATACCAGTCCTTTGACTTTCTGTGGATGCTTAAGTACCAACCCAACGGCCAATACACCACCCATAGACTGGGCAATCAGAATGGAATCATCCTCTATCTGCTTTTCCACGAATTCTTGCAAATCATGCAGATTTTGAATGGCCAAATTTGGTGCTACGCCATCAAAGCTTGGATAGGCAATGACTTGCTGATCTGGATAGCCGGTTAATGCTGCCTTTAATGGCTGCCAAAAGTGCTGGCTTCCTGAAGCACCCGGCAGGAACACAAGCTTATTCATCTCGGTCAAATTCTACGGTTTTTCCCATCCTAGCATAAAAAAAGCACCATCAAAGACAGTGCTTTTTTCTCAAGCGGAACCAAGCTTAACCCTGGAAATAACGTAAATCCAGACGTCCTTCATATACGGTCGCCGTTGGTCCGGTCATCCAGACCACATCACCTTCTTTCCATTCAATTTGCAGTTTGCCACCTGCCAGTTCAACTTCGACTTTACTCGACAGCAGACCACGACGCATACCTGAAATTGCGGCAGCACAGGCACCTGTACCACAAGCTAAGGTCTCGCCTACACCACGCTCGTACACGCGTAAACGCGCATGTTTTTCATCAATGATCTGCATAAAGCCAGCATTGACCCGAGCCGGGAAACGCGCATGTGATTCTACTTGTGGACCAATACGTGCGACATCTGCAGCAATCACATCCGGTACAATCGTTACCGCATGTGGATTCCCCATATTCACCACATCAATCGTCAGCCTTTCACCGCCAGCGAGATCAATGTCATACAGGCTCTCCGGCGCATCAGCTACAAATGGAATTTCCTGAGGCAGGAATTTTGGATAGCCCATATTGACCCGTACCCAACCATTCGCACCCAATTCCGGCTCTACAATACCAGATTTGGTTTGTACCTTGATTTTGGTTTTGGTCGTGAGCTGACGATCATGCACAAATTTGGCAAAACAGCGCACGCCATTGCCACATTGTTCCACTTCTGAACCATCGGCATTAAAAATCCGATATTTAAAGTCTGCACTTGGGACATCGGGTGGCTCAACCACCAAGAGTTGATCAAAACCAATGCCAAAGTTACGATTGGCCAAACGCTGAATGGTCAAAGTGTCTAAATAAGCACGCTGGCTGATCAGATCAACCACCATAAAGTCATTGCCCAGACCATGCATCTTGGTAAATTCTAATAACATCCTGATTTATCCTTAAGGCAATAAACGCTCACGTTCCCAAAGTGATTCAATCGTCTCACGTTCACGAATCAAATGTGCCTGATCAGCATCGACCATTACCTCAGCAGCACGTCCACGGCTGTTGTAATTTGAACTCATCACGAAACCATACGCACCTGCACCGAGTACTGCCAGCACATCATTTTCCTTGATCGCAAGCTCACGCTCTTTACCCAGGAAATCACCAGTTTCACAAATTGCGCCCACGACATCCCATTCTTTCGTTTCGACATCGGTACGAGGTGTAACAGATTGAATGTCCATCCATGCTTCATATAAAGCAGGACGAATCAGGTCATTCATCGCAGCATCAATAATCGCGAAATTACGGTGATTCGTTGGTTTTAATAGATCCACTTTAGTCAGCAGCACACCTGCATTGGCAGAGATACTACGTCCCGGTTCCATATACACTTTCAAGCCCAATTTTTCTAAAGCTGGACGTAGCGCATTGGCATATTCTTCAACCGACGGCGGGGTTTCATCTTTATACGTCACACCCAGACCACCGCCGATATCGATGTGTTTGAGGTGAATGCCCAGCTCTTTTAACTGGTCGATCATCACAATGACACGATCCAGTGCATCCACAAATGGCTGGGTTTCAGTCAGCTGTGAACCGATATGGCAGTCAATCCCAACCACATCCAGATTTGGCAATGACGCTGCATATTGATAAGTTTCAAACACGCTATCAGACGGAATACCGAATTTATTTTCTTTTAAGCCGGTTGAAATATAAGGATGGGTTTTGGCATCGACATCAGGATTCACACGTAATGAAATCGGCGCTTTGATATTTAATTCAGCCGCAACCTTCTGGATACGATCCAGCTCGGCATAAGATTCCACGTTGAAACAGGCAATGCCGACTTCCAACGCTTTTTTGATATCCGCTTCAGATTTACCCAAGCCCGAAAATACGATTTTCGATGCATCACCACCGGCTTTCAGCACACGCGCCAATTCACCACCGGTCACAATATCAAAACCGGCACCCTGTTTGGCCAATACATTCAATACCGCAAGATTAGAGTTGGACTTTACCGCAAAACAGATTTGATGGTCGATAAAATCAAAAGCACGATCCATATCTAAAAAATGCTTTTCCAAAGTGGCTTTAGAATAAACATAGAGTGGTGTGCCAAATTGCTCCGCGAGCTGTTGTAATGAACATTGCTCAGCGCGCAATACCCCATTAATGCGGGTGAAACTCATGAAGGTATCCTTTCTGTGAAAGCGTTATGGTGTGGTTTTAACGTCTGAATCGGTAGGTGCAGCAAACTGTTGTTGCACGGGTGCCTCGCGTTCTTCATCGGACGCTTTAGGCTCAGTTTCAGTATTTTTGTATAACAGATACTTGGCACGCTTATCGTAATTCGGATCATTTGGCAAGTGCAAAGCACCTGACTGTCCACAACCTGCAAGAACAAGACCTGTCGCTAAGATACTGATGTAGCAAATGACTTGGCGCATCTGACCACCTAATGTAATAGTTTCGATGAAGTATAACGCGATCATTCGGCATGACCCAAGCGTTAAACGCTAGAGAGTATCTTTAGACAAAAAAAAACGCCAGCAGATCGCTGACGTTTTTATTGATAAGGTTTATTTATGTTTCTGTTTATAGAAACCAAAATAGCCAATGATTAACAGGATAAACCAGATCGGACTGATCATCAGTGCCTGGCGGGTATCCTCTTCCAGCGCCAAGACCACGATCATGCTTAGGAAGAAAATAATCACGACCCAACAAGTCACTACACCACCTGGCAACTTAAAAGTTGACTTTGCATGTAGTTCTGGACGTGTTTTGTAATACACGATATAGCTCCAGATAATGATGATCCAGACACAAATAAACAGAATCGTGGATAAAGTCGTTGCCAAGGTAAAGGCCCGAACGGTATCCGGAACAAAATACTGAAGTGCTGCACCCAGCAACAAACACACGGCAGAAAAATACAGGGCATTTGCAGGCACTGCGCGACGGTTCAAGCGACCAAAGGCAACCGGTGCCTGCTCTTCACGCGACAGGCCAAACAGCATACGGCTGGTCGAGAATACGCCACTGTTCATCGATGACATCACCGAGGACAATACCACCAGGTTCATGATAATCGCAGCCGCTGCAATGCCAGCCTGACTGAACAGGTTTACAAAGGGCGAAACATTCGGGTCAATCTGGTTCCATGGAGTTACTGACATCACAATGAGCAGTGCCAATACATAGAAAATAATGATACGGATCGGAATAGAGTTCACCGCTTTTGGCAGGTTCTTTTCCGGATCTTTGGTTTCAGCCGCGGTAGTCCCCACCAGTTCCACCCCCACAAAGGCAAAGATGGCAATCTGGAAACCGGCCAGGAAGCCCATGGCACCCGTTGGGAACAAACCGCCATGCTCCCAGATATGACTAAAGGATGCGACCGTACCAACATCATTGGTAAAGCCAGTAAACACCATCCACAGACCAACAGCAATCAGCACCACAATGGCGATAATTTTGACCAGGGCAAACCAGAATTCCATTTCACCAAACAGTTTTACCGTGACCAGATTCAGCCCCATGATAAACACAATCGCGGCAACACTGATCATGACGCCTTCTTCAGGGCTAAAGGGCAAGCCATTATTGAAGAATTGCAGATAGTAAATAATGGCTGACAGATCTGCGATCCCGATGGTGATCCAGCACAGCCAGTAGGTCCAGCCGACAAAGTATCCGGCCCAAGGCCCGATCAGATCCGTGGCAAAATCAATAAAAGATTTATATTGCAAATTGGAGAGTAAAAGTTCACCCAGTGCACGCATCACCAGAAAGACCATAAAACCGATGATCATATAGATCACCAGAATCGAAGGACCTGCGAGACTGATGGTTTTACCCGAACCCATAAACAGGCCAGTTCCGATGGCGCCCCCAATGGCAATTAACTGTAGGTGCCGATTGGACAAACTCCGCTTTAATTCACCGTGCTCTGCCGACGAATTGTTATATTTTTCTGACATTATTAATTACAACTTTGAGTTTTACTCGCGACAAATTAACGTAAAAAATGCTGAATACAAAAATAAAATTTGCATCATTTGTATTTCCTGATTAATTGAAGAAGTTAATTTATTTTTCTTATATCACTCTACAGTTACATTTCTGCTTTATTTTTGACCTGCGATATTCCAGTAATTTCTTGTCAAATTTTTAAAACTGTGTAAAAAATAGAACACTATTCAGCCAATTTATGCATTCAGGATGAATGCATCTGGCATAGCAATTGCTTTTTAATCAATTCCTCGAACTACACAGACATGGATCAATAAGAAGAATTTTATGCAAAATTTACAAAGTTTAATGGAAACTTTAAGCGGCTGGGTCTGGGGCCCTTATATGCTAGTACTGATTGTCGGTACCGGGATCTTCCTTACCTTCCGTTTATTGTTCTGGCAGTTCCGCATGTTGCCCCTAGCTTTTAAACAGGTCTTTGGCAAGCATCCTGACCATTCAGGGGACATTTCCCAATTCGCCTCATTGATGACCGCACTCTCTGCCACGATTGGTACCGGTAATATTGCCGGCGTAGCCACTGCCTGTGTTCTCGGTGGTCCAGGCGCCGTGTTCTGGATGTGGATGACCGCCCTGTTTGGTATGGCGACCAAATATGGCGAAGGTGTTCTGGCAGTCAAATACCGAGTGAAAAATGAGAAAGGTGAAATGTCCGGTGGTCCGATGTACTACATCGANNTTTTCAGCACTGGTGATTTTGGGCGGGATTAAATCGATTTCCAAAGCTTCTTCTGTGATCGTGCCGATTATGGCGGTGGGTTATGTGGCTGGCGGTCTGATTATTATTTTTAATAATCTGGAACTGGTCGTGCCGGCACTAAAAATGATCTTTACCTATGCCTTTACCGGTGAAGCTGCAGTGGGCGGTGCGATTGGTGCGGCGATTCGTTATGGTGTGGCACGTGGTGTATTCTCCAACGAAGCCGGCATGGGTTCTGCACCAATTGCTGCCGCAGCGGCAAAAACCGATCATCCAGCCCGTCAAGGTCTGGTCTCTATGACTGGTACGTTTATTGATACCATTATTGTCTGTTCAATTACCGGTATTGTTCTGGTGATGGGTTATATCATGGCCGGTAATTCATTCGGAGATCAAACCGGTGCGGTATTGACCATCGGTGTGTTTGACAAACTGCTGCCAGGTGTCGGTGGTTGGGTGGTCACTTTCGGTATTATTTTCTTCGCCTATTCCACCATTTTAGGCTGGAGCTACTACGGAGAAAAATGTGCCACCTATTTACTCGGTGAAAAATTCGTACTGCCTTACCGTATCATTTACATTGCTACAGTTTTCATTGGCTGTGTGGCCACACTGGATCTGGTCTGGCTATTTGCCGACACCTTTAACGGCCTGATGGCGGTTCCAAACCTGATTGGCTTATTACTCCTGTCTGGTGTTATTGCCAAAGAGTCGAAAGACTTCATTGCAAGACGTAAATCTGGTGAACTTTATTAATTGATAAGTTATTTAACTACTCAACTCAAATAGTAAAAAGCCACGTTAATCGTGGCTTTTTATGCTTCATCTTTTCTATTCTTCATCGTAAAAATTTAGCAACGTAAACCACTAAAAGCGAGCTTGTCCCACTCAGATTCAAGTTCCAGTGCCAGTCCTAAAGATAAAACAAAAAACTGAATGCCTTTAATTTTCATATTGCCCTGTTCATCTTCCAGATACCCACTCAATTTTTGATAGGTTTTATGATGCAAATCAAAAGGTACATCCAGATAAAGACCACCTAGGTAGATTTCACTATGGACGGTTTGATCCACACCTAAACACGGCATATACACAATCCCCTGTTGCTCTAGCCAGCCGATTAACATTTGGCGAACCGAGTTTGCATCCCGATCTGGATGTACATAATGATCAAAATGCACAAATAACACATCACGGTTTTTTTCACGTGCGATCGCATCAATATGTTTCAGCAATTGTGACAAGATCCGTTCCATTCCAGCATAACAAGACGGGCATTATAGACGGCGTTACCGCACAGTATTCAAATCAGCATAAATAAAAGCGACAAACCTTGTCGTAAAAACCATGATTTTTCAGGTGAAAGGCTTGGTTTTCGATAGCATTCACCGCTATGCTGTCACTCAATTTCAATCGCTTCATCTTCAAATATGGCTAAAGCAAAAAGTGTGTATCGTTGTGAACAATGTGGTGCCGATCATCCAAAATGGTCGGGGCAGTGTTCTGAATGCGGGGAATGGAATAGCCTGGTTGAGGTGACCATTGCACCNNACCATCTTGCTACAAACAGCCACGCACATGGCATCTGCCAAAAATCCGGCCCTGTATGTGACCGGTGAGGAATCTTTGTCTCAGGTGGCTTTACGTGCCCAGCGTCTGGATCTGCCGACCGACCAGCTCAAAGTCATGGCAGAAACCTGCGTCGAACGTATTTGTGAAGTACTGGCCCAGCAACGTCCTGCGGTGGCAATCCTGGACTCGATCCAAACCCTGTACACCGAAACCCTGCAATCTGCACCAGGTGGTGTCTCACAAATTCGTGAATCAGCGGCCTTGTTGACCCGTTTTGCCAAAAATAGTGGCACGTCTTTGTTTCTGGTCGGTCATGTAACCAAAGAAGGCGCACTGGCCGGCCCACGTGTACTGGAACATATGGTGGACTGTGTGCTGTATTTTGAAGGCCAGTCGGATTCACGTTACCGGATGATCCGAGCGGTCAAAAACCGTTTTGGTGCGGTCAATGAGCTCGGTGTGTTCGGCATGACCGATAAAGGTCTGCGCGAAGTTTCCAATCCTTCAGCCATCTTTTTAAGCCGTTATGATGAAGCGATTCCCGGTTCGATTGTAATGATCAGCCGCGAAGGTACGCGCCCGCTACTGGTTGAGGTTCAGGCACTGGTCGATGATGCACATGGCCAACCAAGACGCGTAGCGCTTGGTTTGGATCAGAACCGTCTAAATATGCTCCTTGCAGTCATGCATCGGCATGGTGGTGTGCAAACCTCCGGCCAGGATGTTTATGTCAATATTGTCGGTGGATTGAAAATTACCGAAACAGGTTCGGATCTGGCGGTACTTCTCGCCTGCGCTTCCAGCATTCGTGGCAAAGCCTTACCGCAACAGCTGGCGGTTTTTGGGGAAGTCGGACTGTCTGGAGAGATTCGCCCTGTGCCGAACGGTCAGGAACGGCTGAAAGAAGCGATTAAACATGGTTTTAAATACATTATTGTCCCTCGCGGCAATGCACCGCAAAAATCCATCGAGGGCGTGCAAATTATTGCAGTTGCGCGTTTACATGAAGCCTTGAGCGAGGCAATGGCGCTGAGTGATGAACTCAATTAACTGTAAACCGGCTCATTTCGTACAAAGAGCAAAAAAATACAGATTTTTGATTGAAATTCCACACAAAGCCTATATAAATAGACTGTACAAACAGGTTTTATTCTCATAGGAAAAATGAATGGAAGTTCGACAGCGCGGTTTGATCACAGGTATCTTGACAGCAGTTTTATTGGTTGCGCCTTTTGCAGCTGAAGCAAAACGTGCCGGTGGCGGTAAAAGTCACGGCATGCAACGTTCTGCACAACCTACTCAATCTTATCAACAACCTCGTCAAGCTGCGCCTGCTCAACAAGCGCCAGTTGCCGGTGCTGCAACCCAGCAAAAATCCGGTCCGGGTGTCGGCGGCATGGTTGCCGCGGGTGTAGCCGGTGCTGCGATTGGTGCAGTTGCTGCCAATGCCTTGGCGGATGATCAAAGTGTAGCAGCATCTGAAGCTCAGGCTGCTCAAGCCGAAGAGGAAAAAGGTGGTATTCCAGGCTGGATCTGGATCCTTCTTGCTGCTGCTGTTGCCTTCTTCATTTTCCGTAAGATGGGCGCAAAAAAAAAAGTAGCTTCTAACCCATACGCACCAAATAGCGGTGCTGGTAATACAGCACCTTTTGGTCAGGCACCGACTGCACCTCGCGGTGGTGACAGTACCAATATTTTTGGTCAGAATGTGGGTGGTCAAACGTCAAGCAACAATGCTCCGTTCGGTTCTGCTCCGGTAAATAACGCGCCTTTTGGTGCAGCTTATACCCAAAGTGGCAGCCAGTTACCGGATGGTACTGAACCTGCAGCATTCTTGCGTGTAGCGCGTCAGCGTTTTAACCATATTCAGTCCATGAATACAGCAAGCAACATTTCTGAAATTCAGCGTTATCTGACTCCTGAACTTTATCAGTCAATGTATAACGACATCATGAGCAATCAGGATCAGGATGTTGCCGAGTTTTCAAATCTGAATGCGATGGTCGTCGACTCATCGACTGACAATGGCCAATATATTGTCAGCGTACGCTTTACAGGTACGGTAAGCGAAGACTTAAATAGCTTGCCGCAACCGTTCGCAGAAATCTGGCATTTCACCAAACCAGCAGGTTCAAATCAGGACTGGGTGGTTGCAGGTATTCAGCAAGACTAATCGTGAATAAATGAAGTTTAGACAGCGGCCTTCGAGCCGCTGTTTTTATTTTCAAGCCTTACATTTTGATCTTTTTTAATTCCCTTCCCCCCTCTCTTTTTTAACCTAACTTCCAGTTTTACTTATTTTTCATATAAATAGTTCAACAACCCATATTTAAAATCTAAACAATAATTGTTATCATTATCATTAATTACTTCATAAGTTTGTAAATAGAATTTTCGATGATGAATAGTCCGAATATGCAAGCCATAGCGACTGGAACAGTTACTGCACCGAAACCATCAAGCAAAAATAAAGTCAAAGCAAATATGCTGGCTTATCGTGGGATGATTTTATATCGCTTTATTCTGGCGGGTGCTGGCGGTTATCTACTGGCTACACTGGCAACGATCGTGATTGCCCAGCTTTTTATCGACAGTGGAAGCAGTGCAGCCATGTCCGCCACCCTGATTGGCTTTAGCTTGAATGCTGCTGCATTTATCTGGGTATTTATGGTGAATAAGACGCTCAAAGCTACGCTCGGGATCGCGATTCCCGGTGTTTTACTCTATATCGCCTATAAGCTTTTAGGAAATTGAGATGAGAGTAGATGCAAAACCCGAAGGTCCACGCCAGTCGATGTCGTGGTTGCATACTTGGGCCAGTCTGATTTTAGGCTGGCTTTTATATGCGATTTTCTTGACCGGAACCTTAAGCTTTTTCCAGAACGAAATTACCGTCTGGATGAAACCGGAATTTCATCAATCAGTTCCACCAAAGACTCAAATCGAACAAACCCGTGTGGCACTGGCTTATCTGCAACAGCACCATCCGGATGCTGGCAGCTGGGCAATCCAGCTTCCTAACTCACGCCAAAATACTACCACCCTGACTATTCGTAGTGCCGGCGAAGATCCGCGTGCCCGTCATGGCGGTACCCGCGTGACGATTGACAGCGCCACCGGCGAAGTTTTGCAAGCGCGTGAAACACGCGGTGGTTCATTCTTATACCGTTTCCACTTTGAATTGTATGGTTTGCCAAGAATCTGGGCGCGCTGGATGGTCGGCGTTGCGACCCTGCTCATGCTGGTGGCAATCATCAGCGGTGTCATTACCCATAAGAAAATTTTCAAGGATTTTTTTACTTTCCGTCCCGGCAAAGGTCAGCGTTCATGGTTGGATGCACACAATGCTACTGCGGTATTTGCCCTGCCCTTTCACATCATGATTACCTTCAGTGGCTTATTATTATTGCTTTTTACCCTCATGCCCTGGGGCGTAAACCAGATTTATGAAAATCGTGGTGCTTTCCTTCAGGATCAACGTAAGAGTTTGGTTCAAGACAACAGTATTCAGGCTGAATCCCGTGAAACCCATAGTGAGAGCAAAAAACGTCGACCGCAAGCTGAGAGAGAAAATCGTGGCGAGCGCGGTGAAATGTCTGCACGCAGTGAAGGTCGCCGCTCTCGTGATGAAATGCAAGCTGCACCTCCTGCACCGTTAACCGATCTAGCTCCGATCTTGGCAACAGCCGAAAAAGAATGGAAAAATAATCCGGTGGGTATGATAACTATTATCCAGCCAAATACCGTAAAAGCAGAAATTGAGCTTCGTGCCTTAAACGGAGTCAGCGTAGCTTATCGCAATATTTATCTGAGCCTTGCTTTCAATGGTGTGACTGGTGATTTAGAGCCGGATCAAACCACACTGAAAATGCCTTCAGTCGCAAATGGTATCTATAACGTGTTCACCGCACTGCATGAAGCACGGGGCGTAGATCTGGCTTTACGCTGGTTATTGTTTCTGTCTGGCGTAGTCGGCACCTTGATGATTGCCACCGGCTTGATTCTATGGTGTGTTAAACGTGCACCGCAGCAACAGAAGCAAGGTTATAAATCGTTTGGATATCGTCTTGTGGAAGTCACCAATATCGCTGCCATTATTGGTTTACCTATTGCCTGTGCTGCCTATTTTTATGCCAACCGTTTTATTCCGGCAGACATGGACATGCGTCTGAACTGGGAAATTCGTAGCTTCTTTATTGTCTGGTTGCTGACTTTACTGTATGCCATGATTCGCACTCATCATCAGGCCTGGCTGGAACTATTACTGCTCGCCACTGCTGCATTTGCCTTGCTGCCAATTGTGAACTTTATGACGGGTGGTCAAGCGATCTGGAACACCATCATGCATGGTCAATGGGTCATTGCTTCTTTTGATCTGGCGATGTGGGTGCTTGCGATCTTATTCTGGTTTTCATTTAAAAAAGTGAAAAACCATAAAGGCTTGTCGTCTAAAAAAGCCAAGATTGCTCTCAAGGAGAATCAGGCATGATGTTCTTCTTACTGATTTGGGCTTTAACTTCACTAGGTTTCTTTGCGCTTGCAATGTCGATGTCGAAACATCAAAAACAGATTTTTGACACAGAACCTGCGCCTGCAAAAACACAACTTGCGACTATTCTGGGCTGGGTATTGCTCATACTCGCCCTGATTCTGTGCCTGTGTACAGGAGCTGCCAGCAATATGATCAGTTACTGGCTGGGTAGTCTGACTTTTGCAGCACTGGTGGTCGGTTTAAGTCTGAGCTATCTGGAAAATAAAATTAAAGTGATCGTAATGTTCTGTGTGTTTATCGCCTTGATCTCAGGGATTCTTTGCTTGATCTAATCATTTGATTGACCAATCTCTTTAAAAAGCTGATCTTCGGATTGGCTTTTTTGCTTTAAACCTTTTAGTCTACACACAATATTTTTGAGATGTTGATATGACCCAGCGTGTTTCTCCCCCTGCTGCCTTGACCAATCTTGCCTTAGCCGGCAATGCTGAAGCGCAATTTGAACTGGCTGAACTGTATATGCAAAGCGAGCATGATGATGACATCATTCTTGCTGAAGAATGGGCNNAAAGCTCACTTTGAGTTAGCCTATTACTGGTTAAGCAAGGCCAATATCGAGAAGCACCCTGCTGCGACTTTAGAACTGGCCGGTTTCTACCGTCGTGGTGACGTAATTGAAAAAGATGTAGAGAAATCAATTTCTTTAGTCAAACAGGCTGCTGAATGGGGTGAAGTTCAGGCCATGCGCGATCTTGCTTTTATTTATGCAAATGATTTAGGTGTAGATGGCGATGAAGAACTAGCTGAGTTCTGGACCCAAAAAGCGGATGCTGCTGAGCAAGAAGCTAAATAAAACGAAAAGCCCGTCAAATGATGGGCTTTTTATTTAACTCTCATACTCCCTCCTACATGATGCAGAAGAATCAAAAGAATCTTAAAAGAAAACATTTAATTTACCGTATTTATATTGATAGGCTTTTGATCAATTAAAAGCTCAAAATACAGAAAATAAATAATATTATCTTTTTCAACTTGGCTCATGTTTAGATTCCAAGTACAATACTGCGCTAGTCGAGGGATGCTGCGACGTTTTACAGGCACTAAATGTAAAATCGCTAGGCTCGACCATCGGTCAGACATTCGTTCTGATCAACAACGGCATCCGCGAACAGAACGATCCAATCTATTTTTTCCTAGGAGATCCTGATGAACGCGGTTACTGCTTCATTTACAGATTATAAAGTTGCTGATATTTCACTTGCTGATTACGGCCGTAAAGAAATCAAACTTGCTGAAGCTGAAATGCCAGCCCTAATGGGTCTGCGTAAACGCTACTCAGCAGCAAAACCGCTTGCAGGCGCGAAAATTCTCGGCTGTATCCACATGACCATTCAAACTGCCGTTTTAATTGAAACGCTGGTTGAATTGGGTGCAGAAGTTCGCTGGACTTCATGTAACATCTTCTCAACTCAAGACCATGCTGCTGCTGCAATCGCTGCTGCGGGCATTCCTGTATTTGCTTGGAAAGGCGAAACTGAAGAAGAATACATGTGGTGTCTTGAACAACAAATCAATGTAAATGGCACGCCTTGGGATGCCAACATGATTCTTGACGATGGCGGTGACTTAACGCTACTTGTTCATGAAAAATATCCAGAAGTGATTGCAAAAATTCACGGTGTAACTGAAGAAACAACGACAGGTGTTCAACGTCTGTACGAAATGCTTCGTGATGGCACTTTAAAAGTTCCTGCAATCAACGTAAACGATTCAGTAACCAAGTCTAAAAACGACAACAAATACGGTTGCCGTCACTCACTGAACGATGCAATCAAACGTGGTACAGATATGCTTTTATCTGGCCGTCGTGCACTTGTGATCGGTTATGGTGACGTAGGTAAAGGTTCTGCGCAATCCCTTCGTCAAGAAGGCATGATTGTACGCGTAACTGAAGTTGATCCAATCTGCGCAATGCAAGCATGCATGGACGGTTACGAAGTTGTATCTCCATACAAAAATGGCGTGCAAACTGGCAAGAAAGAAGACATCAATGTTGACCTTCTTCAAAACACTGACCTTATCGTAACTACAACAGGTAACTACCACGTATGTGACGCTGCAATGCTTGATTCATTAAAAGCTGGCGCAGTTGTTTGTAACATCGGTCACTTTGATACTGAAATTGATACAGCTTACCTACGTGGCTACAAGTGGGTTGAAGTTAAACCTCAAGTACACCAGGTGTATCGTTCAGAAAATGAAAATGATTACCTGATCCTTCTTTCTGAAGGCCGTTTGGTGAACCTTGGTAATGCGACTGGTCACCCATCACGTATTATGGATGGTTCATTTGCCAACCAGGTATTGGGTCAAATGCATTTATTCGCTGAGAAATTTGCTGATCTTCCAGAATCTGAAAAAGCTGCACAAATTCGTGTAGAACTTCTTCCTAAGAAATTAGATGAAGAAGTTGCTGCTGCGATGGTTGCTGGTTTCGGTGGTGTCTTGACTCAACTGACTCAAGAACAAGCGGATTACTTGGGTGTTCAAGTTGAAGGTCCATTCAAGTCTGATGCTTATAAATACTAATTTTTGTTTTTACCTCTCCCTAGCCCTCTCCTAAAAGGAGAGGGAAACTTCTATTGTGAAAATAGTTAGAGGGTAAGTTTTAAAGACTTTAACTATCGTAATGGAAGTCCCTTCTCCCTTTGGGAGAAGGTTAGGATGAGGGCAATCCAAAATTACAAGTATTTATAAAAAGGATTTGAACATGTCTAAACAGATTCCAATTTCATTTGAATTTTTCCCGACCAAAACTGATGTAGGTGCGGAAAAACTCAAGGTTGTACATCAAGAGTTACAACTCTTAAATCCAGAATTCTTCTCTGTGACCTATGGTGCTGGTGGTTCCACTCGTGAACGCACCCTGTCTACTATCAATGACTTTAATGGCAAAGGTGCACCTGTTGCCCCTCACCTGTCTTGTATTGGCGATGACAAAGCGCGTATTGCTGAACTTCTAGATCTGTACAAATCTCAAGGCATTGACCGTATTGTTGCCCTGCGTGGTGACTTGCCTTCAGGCCAAGTGGGTTTGGGCGAATTACCTTATGCAGCTGATCTGGTTCGCTTTATCCGCGAACATTCAGGCGATCATTTTAA
>DFCG01000184.1:24314-30272 GCA_002367455.1 Acinetobacter sp. UBA3060
TACACCATGAATACTACTGACCCGACCCGTCAGCTGGTCACCGATCTTGGTTTAGCTTAAGCCCTTTATTTCACCGATTTTTTGAGTAGAACGATCAATGCCACGTTTTTATATAGATGCTGATTTAACTGTTGATGTCAGCCTTGAGCTTACGGAAACTGTATTTCATCATTGGGTAAAGGTTTTACGCGCGCAAGTCGGTGAAAGCGCGACCCTGTTCAATGGACAGGGTGGCGAATATGACGTGACTTTAACCGAGGTTGCTAAAAAATCAGCCACCGTCTCGGTCAATGCATTTAATCCTGCCAATCGCACACCAAAGTTCCAGGCTTTGCTCGGTCAGGTGATGAGTAAAGGCGACCGTATGGATTATGCGATTCAGAAAGCAGTCGAACTGGGCGTTTCCGAAATTCAGCTGCTGACTTCGGATCGTTGTGAAATGCGTTTAAAGTATGATCGCGACCAGAAAAAGCTGGATCACTGGCAAGGCATTGCTATTGCGGCTTGTGAACAATGTGGTCTAAACATTGTGCCTGAAATTTTAGCGCCCATGTCACTTGAAAAATGGCTGGATACTGAACTTCCGAACACCAAACTGGTTTTAGCACCCAATAAAGATGAAACAGATGTACTGGCAGATGCGACTTTAGATCTTGCCCTGCTGATTGGCCCCGAAGGTGGCTTGAGTGAGGCAGAAATTAGTGCCGCAAACCAGAAAGGTTTTCTCAACTGGTGTATCGGCGAGCGTGTACTACGTACCGAAACTGCTCCTGTTGTTGCCCTGTCAATTTTGAATTATGTGCTTTAGTTCATCGGATGGGTAAAAATTTGTCTTTAATTTTGTTGATTTTTATTTTTAAGACATCTAATCTCGACTAAAGAATAACAAATACTTATTAATTGATTTCACACATTTCCTGGGGTTTTTATAACAACAATGCACAAGGACGAAAACCGTTTAGGATGAATACAGGCATTGAATCACATGGTTGATAATCAGGACGACTATATTCAACAGCATTTACATGATGCTCAGATTGCGAACACGCTTCGTCATAGTCGCTATTTTTTGCTCAGTATAATGGTGATCTGCCTTTATATTTTTTGTATTTATCACATTCAATATAGCCCGTCTAATACGTATTTTAATACCTGGTTTATTCTGACAGAATTTCTGGTCAGCATGTGTTGGCTGGTAAGTACGCTGTATTTTAAACCTGAACAATATAACCAGAAAAGTGCACACCGCTGGTTACAGATACAGAGTCTGGCTGTTGGCATCAGTATCGCGGCAGGTATTTTTACGATTTATTATTATTTGCCACAGGCCAATCCTGCATTTGAAGATATTGAAGCACTGACCTTGTCTGCCTTGTTGCTGATTGTTACCCAAGCTTTCGGTTTAACCTACCTGACCCAGAAACTGAGCTATTTTTGTCTGGTCTTTTTGCCGTCCTTATTCCCTTTTTTACTGTCGCAGCTTGACCATGTCGGTCATTCCAATCCCTTTTTTGGTCTGGCCTTAAACTTTGCGCTCATAGTGATTCTGCTGTGCGCGACAAGTAGTTATCGAATTCACAGCCGCACCTCACGTCTGTATGCGGAAAATGATATTTTGGTGAAAAATGCAGAACAGCAAGTGCATTGGACTGATGAACTATGCCAGCAACTCAAAACTGAAGTCAATAAATCCAAAGATATTGAACAGCAATTACAGCTCAGTAACCAATTGCTGGAGCAAAAAGTACGGGAACGTACCTATGATATTGAACAGATCAATCATGACCTGAAGAATCAGCAGCAGAATCTAAAACTTGCACATGAAATTGCCGGTATTCGGCCATGGGACTGGAATATTCAAGAGCGCAGCATCACCTTAACCAATCATAAAGACGAAAAGATTCTGCGCGATTCCAAAGATCATCATCTGCAATTACAGTATCTGATTCACCCTGAAGATCTGGCCTATTTTAAGCGCAATATGAAGCAGCATCTGCGTGGCCAGATTGAACGCTATGATGCCACTTACCGGATCAAGCTCAGTGAAGGTGGCTGGAGTTGGGTACATGATATTGGCCGGGTGATCAGTCGTGATCCTAAAAATAAAAAACCCTTGCGTATGGTGGGCATCCGTCGTGATATCCAGCAGGAACGTCTGTCTCAAGAACGTTTAAAGCTGGTGGCCAGTGTACTGGAACAGGCTGCGGAAGGGATTTTCATTCTGAATCCTGAATTAGATTATATCGATGTCAATCCTCACTACGAATACTTGAGCGGTTTTGAGCGTGACGAGATTATCGGTAAATCCTTATTTGATATTGCAGTGCAAAATAAATCCCAGCAACGTACTTTTCAGGCCAATATTGTCAAACAGATTCAAAAGATTGGCTCTTATGATGGAGAGGTTTATGCAAAATTTCTGTCTGGTAAAGAGTCGACCTTATGGCTGCATATTAATGCCGTGACTGATGATGAAGGCAGGATTACTCATTATATTGGTATCGTATCAGATCTGACTGAACGTAAATTACAGGAACAGCGCCTGTCCTATCTGGAAAATTATGACACGCTGACTGACTTACCGAACCGCTTTTATTATAATTATCAGCTGCATCAATATCTAGTTTCGCAAAAAGACTCGATTAAAGAGATGGCTGTGATTCGGCTTAACATCGACCGTTTCCGCCCATTGAATGAATATCTGTCCAATAATGGCGGTGATGAACTTTTACGCCAGGTGGCGCAGCGGCTGCGGATGACCAATGCAGAAGCGCTATTTGTGGCACATCTAAATGGTGATGATTTTGCGATTCTCTATGAAATCTCACATATTCGCCCTTCAGTTCAACACCATTGTGAACGCATCGCTCAGGCCTTTAGTAGACCATTTAATATTAACGGTCAGGATCATGTGATTACCTTGTCCATGGGTGTGGCATTTTATCCGGATCATGGCCGTCAGCTAGATTATTTAAATAACTGCGCCGAACAGGCATTGAACGAAGCCAAAAATCTCGGTGGCAACACTATTCATTTTTATTCCAGTGAAAATAATGCTTTACAGAACAAAGGGGTTTTCCTGGAACGTGATTTGCGCAAAGCAATCCAGAATAATGAACTGGTGGTGTATTATCAGCCAAAAATCAATTTCAGCGATCAAAGCATTTATGGCTTCGAAGCGCTGATTCGCTGGAACCATCCAGAAAAAGGCATTATCGCACCAGGTCTATTTATACCGTTAGCTGAACAGACCAGCCTGATTTCAGACATTGGCCGTCTGGTGATCCAGCAGGCCGCTAAACAGATTCGCCAATGGAATGATCTGGGCTTTAATCATATTTGTGTATCAGTCAATATCGTGGCGCAGCAATTGCGTCGTGGTCAATTACTTGATGATCTGGACCAAGCCATTGCAGACAACCATATTTCTGGCGCCAGCCTGGAGCTGGAAATTACCGAATCTTCTTTAATTGAAAATTCGGAAGCGGTCAAAAACCTGCTGAATGAAATTAAACAGCGACATATTCATATTGCCCTAGATGATTTCGGTACAGGTTATTCTTCTCTCTCCTATCTTGCTGATTTTCCAATTGATACCTTAAAAATTGATCGCAGTTTTGTTTGCAAGATTGGGGAAAACAAACAGGCAGCGATTGTCAGCGCCATGGTGGCCATGGGTAAAGCCATGGGCATGACCGTGGTCGCGGAAGGGATCGAGACTGAAGAACAGCTAGAATATCTACGTGATTTAGACTGTGATATTGCCCAGGGTTACTTATTTTCCAAACCGCTTCCTGAGCAGGATGCAACCGCTTATTTAGTACGAGACAAGACGCATCAGACTTATATATCTCAAGTCTAAGTCCATACCCGAGCACAATAAGTTTGTTGGAAAAACGGCCGTCTTTGTCTGTCCGAACTGGCCAACAAATGGTATATTCAGGAACATAAATAAATTTTTTGCCCGCTGACCGGGTAATCTTTACAACGATCGAGAGACTGATGGACGAACAATCTTTAAAGCAACAGGCCCTTTACTATCACGAATTTCCTACCCCGGGGAAAATCAGCGTTACACCAAGCAAACAATTGGTCAACCAACGTGACTTGGCCCTTGCTTACTCGCCTGGCGTAGCTGCACCATGTCTTGAGATTGAACGCGACCCTTCAACTGCTGCATTGTATACGGCTCGTGGTAACCTGGTTGCTGTCGTGACCAATGGTACTGCCGTGCTTGGCCTGGGTAATATTGGTCCTTTGGCTTCTAAACCTGTTATGGAAGGTAAAGGCGTATTATTCAAAAAATTTGCTGGCGTTGATGTATTCGATATCGAAATTGCTGAAAATGATCCAGACAAAATTGTGGATATTGTCGCTGCATTAGAACCGACTTTCGGCGGGATTAACCTTGAAGATATCAAGGCGCCAGAGTGTTTCTATATCGAGCAAAAATTGCGTGAACGCATGAATATTCCAGTATTCCATGATGATCAGCACGGTACTTCGATTATTGTCGGTTCTGCGCTCCTCAACGCGTTACAAATCAACGGTAAAAAAATTGAAGACATCAAGATCGTGGCTTCAGGCGCGGGTGCTGCTGCACTGTCTTGTTTAAATCTGCTTTGCGCTCTGGGTGCTAAAAAAGAGAACATCATCGTTGCCGATTCACGCGGTCTGCTGACTACACATCGCGAAGGCCTGGATGAATCTAAGAAAGCCTATGTACAAGACATTGAAGCTACTCAGCTTGGTGACGTGATTTCAGGTGCAGACATGTTCCTTGGTCTTTCTGCTGCGGGCATTTTGACCAAAGAAATGGTCAAGGTCATGGCTGAAGATCCGATCATCTTTGCCTTGGCGAACCCGGATCCAGAAATTCTGCCTGAACATGCNNATTAACGAAGAAATGAAAATTGCCTGTGTCCACGCGATTGCACGTATGGCACACGTTGAAGCTGATGCGGCAACCTATGGTGAAAAATCGGCATCATTTGGCCGTGAATACCTGATTCCGGGACCACTGGATCAACGTTTGATTCTAGAAATCGCACCTGCTGTTGCACAAGCAGCCATGGATTCTGGCGTGGCAACACGTCCAATCACGGATTTCTCGCATTATCGTCAACGTTTGTCTGAGTTTGTCTACAACTCTGCATTCATGATGAAACCGATTTTCGAACAAGCCAAATCTGATCCTAAACGTATTGCTTATGCGGAAGGTGAAGACCTGCGTGTACTTCGCGCAGTTCAAATTGCGGTAGATGATGGTTTGGCAATTCCAATTCTGGTGGGTCGCCCAGCTGTAATTGAAGCCAACATTAAAAAATTGGGTCTGCGTCTTGAAGATGGCGTGAATATCACGATTGTTGATCAGGAAAAGAACCCGAACTATGAAATGTTTGCGGATGATTACTACAATATCATGCAGCGTAAGGGTGTAACACCTGAATATGCACAGCGTGAAGCACGTCGCCGCTCTACCCTGATCGCAGCGATGCTTGTGAAACATGGTATGGCAGACGGTATGCTGTGTGGTACATATTCAAGCTATGACATTCACCTGGACTTCGTCAGCAATATCATTGGCAAGAAAGATGGTCATAACACCTTCTTTACCCTGAATGCCTTGATGCTTGAAGACCGTAACTTGTTCATTGCCGATACCTATGTCAATACCAACCCAACGGCTGAACAGCTGGCTGAAATGACCATTCTGGCCGCTGAAGAAGTTCGCCGTTTTGGTATGACGCCACGTATTGCCCTGCTTTCTCACTCAAGCTTCGGTTCAGACCAGCATGATGCCAGCGCGCAAAAAATGCGTAAGGTATATGACATCCTGTCTGAAATCGCGCCTGAGCTGGAAGTTGAAGGTGAAATGCACGGTGATGCTGCACTGGATGAAAACATTCGCCAGTTTGCATTCCCGAATTCACGTTTCAAAGGCTCTGCAAACTTGCT
>DFCG01000184.1:30304-30528 GCA_002367455.1 Acinetobacter sp. UBA3060
CGTGTGATCAACATGACTGCACTGACTGTTGCAGAAATCCAGCAAGCAGAACAAGATGCACTTTAAGCCAATGACAAGATAACGACGCATCAGCCTCGTTTCTTAACTTGAGAAAACCTCTATTCTGTAGCATGATGCTTCTAAGAATAGAGGTTTTTTCATGCAAGTTTATTTAGTAGGCGGCGCAGTTCGAGATCATTTGCTCGGACACCCCTATCACGAAA
>DFCG01000184.1:30544-33968 GCA_002367455.1 Acinetobacter sp. UBA3060
CCCGCGCAAATGCTTGACTTAGGCTATCAGCCCGTAGGCAAAGATTTCCCTGTTTTTCTACATCCCCAAACAAAAGAAGAATATGCACTGGCGCGTACCGAACGTAAATCTGGTTCCGGTTATCATGGTTTTGAGTTTCATACCGATGTCAGCGTTACCCTGGAGCAAGATCTGATTCGTCGCGATCTGACCATTAATGCCATGGCCATGGATGATGCCGGCCAGGTTTATGATCCTTATGGTGGTCAACAGGATCTGGAAAACCGGATTCTACGTCATGTTTCCGATGCCTTTATCGAAGATCCATTACGCGTGCTACGAATTGCCCGTTTTGCTGCCCGTTATACCAGTGCAGGTTTTGTGATTGCCGATGAAACCTTGGCATTAATGCAACGCTTGACTAAAACCGGTGAATTAAATGCATTGACACCGGAACGCGTCTGGAAAGAGACCTCCCGTGCATTATCTGAACGTCATGCTGATGTGTATTTTGAAGTATTACGTCAGTGTGGTGCTTTAAAGGTGCTATTCCCTGAGATTGACGCCTTATATGGCATTCCACAGCGCCCTGAATATCATCCGGAAATTGACTGTGGCATTCATACCATGATGTCCTTGCAGCAGGCGTGTCGTCAAAATTATAGTCTGGATGTACGTTTTGCCGTTTTAGTGCATGACTTAGGAAAAGCTTTGACGCCGGTTGACGAATTACCGCGACATATCATGCATGAAGAACGTGGCATCAAGCCAGTAAATGAACTGTGTGATCGCTTAAAAGTACCGACGTATACCAAGCAACTGGCTTTGGCTGTGTGTAAAGAGCATCTAAAATGCCATCAGGCCTTTAATCTTAAGCCGGGAACCTTATGGCGATTATTGCAACGTCTGGATGTGTTACGTCGCCCTGAACGTGTTGAAGCTTTTGTACAGGCTTGTGAATGTGATTCACGTGGCCGTCTAGGTCTGGAAGATCGTGCCTATCCACAAGCGCAATATGTCCTTGATGCCATGCAGACCGTACGTGCCATCAAGGCACAAGACCTGCCTGCCGATATTCAGGGACCGGATATTGGCGAAATGCTGATTGAACGACGGATTCAGGCACTTGGTGAGCTTAAAGCACAACAAACCGCAACAATTGAATAATAAAAAAAGCACCTTCGGGTGCTTTTTTTATAGCTTAATTTCTCTTTATCAAAAAAGGAATTAAAACTATCTAATTCGCTGGATCAGGAAATATCTGCCGGAAAAGTAATCACCTTTTCCAGTTTCATTTGATTAGTTGCAATCATCAATAAACGGTCAATTCCCAAGGCAATCCCTGAACATTCCGGCATCTTCGGTAAAGCCGCCAGTAAATATTCATCGATGGGCATGACATGCAAGCTAAGTTTGGCTCGTTCAGCATTATCCGCCTCAAAGCGCGAACGTAATACGTCAGCATCAATCAGTTCATCATAAGCATTGGCCAATTCTAAACCTTCGATATACAGCTCAAAACGTGCGGCGACCAGTTCACCCTCTTCATCGATTCGGGTTTTGGCCAAAGAAGCCATTTCAGGGGGGAAATCGGTCAGGAATACTGCGGTATCAAACCCCAGACTCGGTTCAACCATATGTGAAAATAACAAGTCGATATAGCCAAGACGGTCATTTCCCAGATCCAGATTAAGACCAACGCGGCGGCAGCAATCTTTCAATTCCTGTAAAGTTGCCTGAAGCGGATTGAGATCCAGACGATCCATGAAAGCATGTTTATAGCTTAGAATGGTCGGACGGATTTCGCCAAAACGTGCTTTCAAAGTCACATTCAGCAAATCCGATACTTCAAACATCAAATCTTTTAAACTAAATCCCGGACGATACCATTCCAGCATGGTGAATTCGCTATTGTGCTTACGCCCATGTTCATCATCACGGAAGACTTTACAGATTTGATAAATGGGTCCAGAGCCACTGGCCAATAAGCGNNGTCACAAGTGGGTTGATACGTCATTGTCATGCCTTCGGCCCACCGTGTGCTGCCCACTCACGACGTAGTGGGTAGGTTTTACGTAAATGATCAAATGCCTGCTGATCCACCACCCTTTCTTTGAGACAGGCACGTAGATTGGCATCATCACGAGCAATATCATAAATTTGCGTCAAATGCCCTTGCAATGCCATTTTTAAATCCTGCCCCTGAAAAAACTGCTCACAGACACGCAGCTGGGATTCAAACTGTTTATTGGCTGCAAAACCAAAAGTTTGACAAAAAGCTTCATAGATCATCTGGGTACCGCGCGCTTTGCCTTCCAAGCTATAACCGGCAATATGCGGAGTCACCAAGGTGACCAGATCCAGAAGTTCTGCTGAAATCACCGGCTCATGCTCAAAAACATCCAAAATCACGGTTCGATGTGTCGCCTGTATATCCTGGATTAGCGCGGCCTCTTCAATGACTGGCCCACGTGCTGAATTAATCAAGATCGCGTCAGGCTGCATTTTTGCCAATGCAGTAGCATTAAATAAATGATAGGTTGGATATGCGCCTGTTTTGGTTAAAGGAACATGAATCGAAATTGCATCTGCTTGTTGCAGCAATTCATGAAATTCGACTTGATCAACCTGCTCTCTTTGCACAAAAGGATCGCAACCGATCACACGCCAGCCCAAAAGTTTCGCCATATAAGCCAGACGGGTTCCGACATTACCCAAACCGACAATACCCAAGGTAAATGTCGCATTGGCATCGAGTAATTCAAGACGTACCTGCAATAATGCGGTAATGACATATTCAGCCACCGCTTGCGCATTACAGCCGGCCGCATTACTCCATTGAATCCCATGCTGTTCTAATGCAGCAATATCCAAATGATCTGTGCCAATGGTGGCACTACCCACAAATTTAATCGAACTATTCTGTAGCAGTACTTCATTGACCTGAGTCACTGAACGTACCAACAGGCTATCGGCATCTTTGACATCATCTACGCTTAAGGTTCGCCCTGCACGATGTTGAATATCACCAAATTCGGAAAAGAAATAATCGGTAAATGCCAGATTTTCATCTGCGACAATTTTCATAATGAGATCCATATGATGCTTGGACGTATGATAGCGCGTTGACGCCTCTGACTCTATATTTGGCCGATACGTCCATTTTTCAAGATTTTATGAATTAAGTTCAGGACTGAAGAATTTAATATTCAAGATCTGCAGCCTAAAAAGAAAAACCCCAATCTTTCGACTGGGGTTTTTAAAATTTGGCGGANNAAACCGCTCTGCCACGCTTCCTTGGCCGCCATCATATAAATAAATTAGATTTTTGGCAATAAAATTTAGCGAAACTTCTATAAAAAGCAGCTTATTCAGCTAAAAATCATCCGAAATCAAAGCCAATCTGAGTATTTTCATTCAAAGATTTTAGGGTCTGTTGACATTT
>DFCG01000129.1:0-4614 GCA_002367455.1 Acinetobacter sp. UBA3060
GTTTCAAATTGCTGGTGCCACGTTGGGTTATGATCAGCGATTCCGTGCATTGGAAAATATGGGGCGGATTTACCTGAAACTGGGTGATACAGCAAATGCTGAAAAATCATTCAAACAGGCGCTGCAAGCCAATCGCGATTCTTATATTTCAATGTTAGAGTTGGCAGAAATATTTTATTTGAACCAGCAGTTCCCGGCGGCGACACAAATGTATCAACAGTTTGTGCGTGGTGTGGGACAGAAAAATCAGGGTGCCCGTGCGCTCTGGGTCGGCATTCGCACTGCGCGTGCCGGGGGTGATCAGTTGGGTATGCAGGTATTGGTCAACCAGTTACGTGCACTTTTTCCTGAAAGCCAGGAATACCAACGTTATTTGCAATTACAGTACAGTACTGAGGCCGTATGGAAGTAAATCCTAATTCACCATCGAATCATTCGAGCGTAGCTCCAAATGCGTTAGGAAATATTCAACGTCCGGGCGAGTACTTGCGCCAGATTCGTATCAATCAGCAGCGCAATCTGGAAGATGTAGCGAAAGAGCTGAACATCCCGGTCAAAACCCTGACTGCACTGGAACAGGACGAATATAAGTCGTTGCCTGAAGCGACCTTTATCAAAGGTTATTACCGGACTTATGCCAAATTTCTGGGTGTAGATGCGTCTAGTATTATTCAGCGTTTTGATGAAATTTATACCAATGATACCGGGCTGCTGCCGAACCATGCCCTGAACAATTCTCCTATCAAAATTATGGGGAAATTGCCAGGTTCCAAGCGTGACCGCAATCGTAAGTGGTTAAAACGAATTTTTATTACGCTGGTACTGTTGCTGATTTTGGGTGCACTGTTTGCCATGATTCAGAACTGGTCGAGTAGTAATTCACAAAATAGCAGTGAAGTCTCTGGAGTAGGCGCTTCTAATGTCGAGATTCTGAATCTGGATACAGGTGCCGCACTTTCCGGTGATCAGCTGAAACTTGATTTTAACCGTCCGACTTCGGTGCATATTGTCGACTCGGCGGGTAATGTTCTGGCAACTGGCCGTCAGGCATCGAGCTTGCAGCTGAATGGTGAAGCGCCATTCCAGATTCGTCTCGATGATGCATCGGCTGTATCACTCAGTTTAAATAATGAAAATATTTCATTGTCACCCTACACTGTGAACGGAAAAGCAGAATTCCGTTTATCACCTTAACAGATCAAGAGTAGAGCAGAACGATGATCGTAAATCCAATTAAACGTCGTCCAACACGTAAAATTCGTGTGGGTTCAGTTTATGTGGGTGGTGATGCACCAATCAGTATCCAGTCGATGACTAATACTGAAACCTGTGATGTAGCAGCTACGGTTGCACAGATTCAGCGCTGTGTAGATGCCGGTGCAGACATCATGCGGGTTTCTGTGCCTACCATGGAAGCCGCGGCGGCATTTGGTGAAATTCGCAAGCAGGTCAATGTACCTTTGGTCGCCGATATTCACTTCGATTATAAAATTGCTTTGGCAGTTGCGGATTTGGGTGCAGACTGCCTGCGGATTAACCCGGGCAATATCGGTTCGGAAGCGAAAATCCGTGAAGTGGTGGCCGCGGCACGTCATAACGACATTTCCATGCGGATCGGTGTCAATGCCGGCTCACTGGAAAAAGATATTCAAAAGAAATATGGCGAGCCGACGGGTCAGGCACTGCTTGAATCTGCGATGCGTCATATCGATATTTTAGACCGTCTGGATTTCCAGGAATTCAAAATTTCAGTCAAAGCCTCGAATGTGTTCCTGACCATGGATGCGTATCGTTTGCTGTCACAGCAAATTGATAATCCGCTCCATCTGGGTGTCACAGAAGCGGGTATTTACCGTACCGGTTCGGTTAAATCTGCGATCGCTTTGGGTGGTCTGCTGATGGAAGGCATTGGGGATACCATGCGTATTTCACTAGCTGCCGAGCCTGAAGAAGAAATTAAAATTGGTTTTGATATTCTGAAATCGTTGGGTCTGCGCTCAAACGGGATTAACTTCATTGCCTGCCCAAGCTGTTCACGTCAGGAATTTAATGTGATTTCCGTGATGCAGCAACTTGAAGAGCGTTTAGAAGATATTCGTACCCCAATGGATGTGTCTGTCATTGGCTGTAAGGTCAATGGGCCGGGCGAAGCCAAAGAAGCGGATATCGGTGTAGTGGGTGCAGCACCACGTTCACTGGTGTACCGTAATGGTGAGAAGAGCCATTTAATTGACACGAATCAATTGGTTGATGAAATCGAAACCATGGTTCGTCAACGTGTTACCGAGCTTGAAGAAGCTAAATCTAAAGAAATTATTCGTACAAGTTTTCCTGAGTAGATCATGAGTTCAATCGTCGCAATCAAAGGTTTTAATGACATTCTCCCAACGCAAACCCCAGCTTGGAGACGTCTTGAACAGCATCTATCCGGTTTGATGGATGCCTATGGCTATCAACAAATTCGTTTGCCTATCGTAGAACAGACTAATTTGTTTAAACGTTCGATCGGTGATGCAACCGATATCGTTGAAAAAGAAATGTATACCTTCCTCGACAAGGGTAATCCGCCTGAGTCGTTGACGTTACGTCCTGAAGGGACGGCNNTGATGACGGCGCGTCTGTGGAAACGTATGGGTGTAGCAGACAAGGTTCAGCTTGAGTTAAATACACTCGGTGAGTCGGATGAGCGTGCAGCATATCGTGCGGCACTGGTTGAATTCCTGGAGTCGCATAAAGCGGATCTGGATGAAGATTCTCAGCGCCGTCTGACCACGAATCCATTGCGTATTCTGGATTCTAAAGATGCCAAAACACAAAGCATCTTGGAAAATGCACCGAAACTTCATGATTTTATGGGTGAAGAAACGCTGGCGCATTTTGCCCAGTTACAGCAGTATTTGACTGATGCAGGCGTAAGCTTCGTGATCAATCAAAAACTGGTACGTGGTCTGGATTACTACAACAAAACTGTTTTTGAATGGACCACAACTCACTTGGGTTCACAAGGTACAGTTTGTGCCGGTGGCCGTTATGACGGTCTAGTGGGTCAACTTAAAGGAAAGGCAGATCAGTCTGTCCCTGCGGTCGGTTTTGCTATGGGGATCGAGCGTTTATTGCTTCTGCTTGAACAGGTTGAAGACAATACCCGGGCACGTGATTGTGAAGTATTCCTGGTGGCTGAACCGGCTTCTCAAGGTAAAGCTTTGGTCATTGCGGAGCAGATCCGTGATCAGCTTGAAGCAGCAGGCAGTCAGGTTCGTCTGAAAGTAGGCTCACAGGGTTCAATGAAATCGCAAATGAAAAAGGCTGATCAAGCCGGTGCTTTGTATGCGGCGATTTTGGGTGAACGTGAACTGGAAGCTCAGGCGTTTACTGTGAAAGAGCTGGCAACCGCAGAGCAATCGAATGTACCATTTACGGACTTCGTTGCATTTTTTAGTACTAAAATTTCTTCAAAATAATCGATAAAACATTAGGAAAAGGGTAATCTCATGAGCGCAATGAGTGGTGATGAACAGTTTGAAAGCTTGAAATCCTTTACGAAGAAATATGGTTCTTCGATGATTACCGGGATTTTAATTGCGCTGATTGCCTTTTTTGGATGGGAATATTGGCAGAAGAAAAACTTGGCAGAGTCGCAAATGCACACTGCCAAGGTTCAGCAGTTGATGGATGATGCGCAGGCATCGAAAGGTGATGGTTTTGCCAAGTTGTCTGAAGCTGCGGACAAGATTGTCAAGGAAGCACCTGATTCAGCTCAGGCGATTCAGACCCAGCTGGTGATGGCGAAACTGGCTTATGACAAAGAAGATTATGCTGCGGCCGAGAAAGCGCTACAGAAAGTTGAAAACTCGAAAGTAGATGATAAAGGCCTGGTTCAGGTCGTCAAACTTCGTCTGGCCTATGCACAACTGGCACAGAAAAAATATGATGCTGCATTGAAAACTTTAGAAGCAGTCACTGAGCCTGCATTTAAAGCAACTGCCGATGAAGCACGTGGCGATATCTATGTTGCCAAAAATGATATTGAAAATGCTAAAAAAGTATATCAAAGTGCATGGGATGCTTTGATTGAACGTAAAGAAGAACGTCAGATTTTACAAATTAAGCTCGAAAGCGTAGGCGTATTGGTCGATGATCCGGAAATCGAACGCCCAATTATAGAAACACAAGCGGAAGAAGCTGAATGAATAGAAAATACAAAATTACCTGTGCCTTGACTGTTTTAACGCTTGCATTGGCTGGCTGTGCGGGTAAAACCAATAAAGTTCCAGAAGTAAAACCGAATCCACTTCCAAAACTGACTCAAGCCAAAACCCTGGTCCCTGTATTTTCCACCAGTGTGGCTTCGACAGATGCTGCTGATCCGTTGCGTTTACGTCTGGATGCAGATAATGGCGTGGTCTTTGCGATTGATCCGAAAGGCGAAGTGTCTGCATTTAAAGGCAAACAGCGTCTGTGGCAGAAAAAAGTCAGCAAAGACAATTTAAGTTCTGGCGTTGAAGCTGCTGAAGGTCTTGTTGTCGTTGGCAACCAGAAAGGCCAACTGTTTGCGCTGGATCAGCAAACCGGCGAGCAGAAATGGACTGCGCAATTGACGGGTGCTTTACTGGC
>DFCG01000127.1:0-8532 GCA_002367455.1 Acinetobacter sp. UBA3060
ATGATCTAAAAAAGCGATCATTTTTATAAAAACTTGCGGTTTTACCTATTTTGAAATTTTTCGTATTCTAGCTTCACAAGATAAGCAATCCCAGAAATAAGCCAGAGGAAATATCTCATGAGTTTAATCAATACTGAAATCAAATCATTCAATGCAACTGCTTACCACAATGGTCAGTTCATCGAAGTTTCTGAGCAAGACTTGAAAGGTAAATGGTCAGTGGTGTTTTTCTATCCTGCAGATTTTACCTTTGTTTGTCCAACTGAATTAGGCGATCTTGCTGATCAGTATGCTGAATTCCAGAAAATGGGTGTGGAAATCTATGGTGTGTCTACCGATACTCATTTCACCCATAAAGCTTGGCATGATACCTCTGACGTGATTGGTAAAATCCAGTATCCATTGATTGGTGATCCAACCTGGACTTTGTCTAAAAACTTTGAAGTACTGATTGAAGCTGAAGGTCTGGCAGATCGTGGTACTTTCGTGATTGATCCAGAAGGTAAAATCCAGATCATTGAAATCAACGCGGGTGGTATTGGCCGTGATGCGCAAGAGCTTCTTCGTAAAGTGAAAGCTGCACAATATGTACATGCGCACCCAGGTGAAGTTTGTCCGGCGAAATGGAAAGAAGGCGAGGCAACACTTGCTCCATCAATCGACCTGGTGGGTAAAATCTAATTCAAACCTAATTCTTTGAAGCAAAAAATCCAGCACAAGTTGCTGGATTTTTTATTTTTTAGTTTAGAGATTTATGAATTCTAGACAAAAACATCATGCCATTTGATTTCTATTTGAGAACAAAATGAGNNAGGCCTGAAAACAAAGAAGCCTCTGCTTTCGCAGAGGCTTTTATTTTATAAGGCGCTGTAGTTTCTTGTCGTTTTAAACAATTTTCGCATAAACGCATCTGAATGGAACCGGATGAATTTATGGTTTTCTTATGCTGCGAATCATAGGTATTTAAAAAGTATTTGTCAACCAAGGATTATAAAAATGGTTAATTAAATTATTTGTTTTTAAAGCGAATTTTCAAGTTTTTAGATAAAAATATGAATAAAATCTTAGATTTGATGGAATTTTAACTAAGGCAGGAAAATGAATAAAAAGCAGGTGAAATTGAACAAAAAGGCCTTTACGAAAAACATATATTCTGGAAGATTTTAATAACCTGTTTGATTGGCGCATGGTACATAATTTCTGTAGTTTTTCAATGACGGATGATCAGTTTGGATATCGCAGTAATTGGTAGTGGCATGGCCGGACTGGCTACAGCCAGAATTCTCCAGGACGCAGGGCATCACATCACGATTTTTGAAGCACTTCCAGGTCGCGGCATGGACAGTCATAGCCTTGAATTTGAAGGGGGCCTGATTGACGCACCTTTACGTGTGATGAACCCCTATCTGTGGAAAAACACCCTGAGTCTAGCCACACATCTGGGCATTAAAACTTATCCGGTGCGGACCTATATGGCCTGCAGCTGGTTATTTGAAGATAAAACTGAAACCTGGCTGACCACATCGCGCAGCCGAATTGGCAATATCCCGATTATCAACAACCGTAAAGGTCTGCAACAGTATGGCTGGCGTCTGGTCAAAGGCCTGTTGCAGTTAAAAGTTGCATTAACCAAATTCTTTAAATCGAAAAATCAGGACATCAGCCTGGCAGAATTTATCAATCGTAACGAGATTGAAGAAGTGTTCTGGCACGGTGCGGTGATGCCGGTGCTATATACCATCTGTACCTGCAATCCGAAAACCATTGGTGAATGGCCAGCTAAACCGTTGTTAATTTTTCTGCGTCAATTAACCGATGGCGATGCGTTACTGCGTCTGCAAGGCGGTACACCAGCGTTGGTCGATAAGCTGATAGAAGGCATTCAGATTGAAGACGGTTCAGCAATTACACTGGTACAAGAGCAGGGCGATCAGGTCAAAGTTGAAAATGCGGCCGGTTATTCAAAACTGTTTGACCGGGTGATTGTCGCGACACCGACCACCAAAATTGAGGAGTTCCTGGATCCGGTACAATTCGCCAGTGAAATTGAATTATTGAAGAAATTCAAATTCGAACAAGGCGAACTGGTGATTCATACCGATGCCAGCGTAATGCCGCCAAAACGTAAAGACTGGGCCGTACTCAGCTATATGATGGACCGTAAATTTACTCGTCAGCAATTTACCGTGTGGCTTAACTCGATTGAACCTTCTTTGGTTGGCAAGTCGGCCGTGTTTCAGACCTGGCGTCCGGTAACCGACATTGATCCGAAGAAAGTAATCAAATCGGTAATGCTGACACGTGCAGTCGTCGATGCTAATACGGTGGCACTGAATAAGGAATTGCAGCAACGTCATCTGGATGCCAACCGTAAGGTCTTCTTCTGCGGTTCATGGTCATGTGACGGTTTGCCGATTCTGGAATCGGCAGTGACCTCAGCGATGAAGATTGCAGAAATCTTTGGTGCGCCTTTACCATTTCAGGGTTTAAAACCTGTGGTTGAGGTTGCTCCGCAACTGGGTTATTAATCCATGCAATGGCTTCAGGCACTGCGTCAGCATCTTCCCCAGCACAAGTATGCAATTGATGCCGCTGTGTTGGGCGATCACGCGCAATTGCCCTGGAGCAATTTAGGGTATTGGCAAGCCGGTCAGCAGGATTATGCGGCTGCCTGTCGTATGCTGGCCGATCACCTTGCGCAAACTGTAAATTTAAATTCAAAAGATAAACTGCTGGATTTGGGCTGCGGTCAGGGCGCCAGCTTGCTGCACTGGCAGCAACATTATCAGGTGCAATATCTGGCCGGGGTTGAGCTGCAGGCTGCCTGTGTGGCTAATATTCAGCAACATTTGCCAGAACTGAATGCCATTTATCAGGCGTCATTTTTGCGTTTAAAAGAATTGCTGTTTTCCCAGCGTTTTGATGTGGTGCTATGCCTAGATGCGGCTTATCACAGCCCTGTGCCTGTATTCTTGGAGCAGGTCCGCAGTGTTTTAAATTCAAATGCGCGGATTGGTTTTCATCATCTGGTTTTGTCCGAGCGTTGGGAAAATTTAAATGCATTACAACGGCGTAAATATCAGTTTTTATTGAAATCTGCTGATGTGAATTTAAAAGATTTAATGACAGTGGGTGCATTATATGCCTTTCTGGATCGATTTGAATTTAAAAATATCCAGATTCAGGATCTGTCCGAGCCGGTATTTTCCGGCTTTGCGGATTACGTGCAAAAAACTTTGAATTCAAAAGCATCAGATGATCAGGTTCAAGGCTCAAAACTGGATCATTTTAAAATTCAGATGACAGCGAAACTGTGCCGAAAATTATATCAGGAAGGGATTGTGAGATATGTGCAAGTGACGGCACAATCGAAGCACTAGAAAGTGCAAGAAGACTCAGCTCAAAATACTAAAACCCAGAAACATCAAAGCCTCACTAAAAGCGAGGCTAAGATATGGTGCCGGCACACGGATTCGAACTGTGGACCTACTGATTACAAGTCAGTTGCTCTACCAACTGAGCTATGCCGGCATGGTGGAGTGCATTTTACAGATTTTTTTGGGTCACGCAAGCCAAAAAATAACCGTTTAAACTGTTTCGGCAGGATTTGTTTATTTTGACCGAATGGATGAAAAGTTCTGTTTTTGATTATGTGCAAAGAAATGGCCCATATGTGCAGATATGGGCGAGGGTGAAAGCACAGGATTGGTTCTGGATATGAGTCGGTTATAAGGTTTATCTGTTTTTCAGGATGCGATCTAATTCTTGTGCACATTCCTCTAAAGTAAAGGCCATATCAAACTGCATTTGAGGTTTGAGTTCTTGAGCGAGGCTTCTCCACTGTTCGATGAGTCTCAAGGCTTTTTGAATTTTATGTTTATTGATGTCCTTGGCAATAGTTGGGGTATAACCGCCACGTTTTGCATTTTTAATCTGTTTGGCATAGTTTGCGCTGTTATTCATGTTCGCTCTCCGAATAGCAGTGTATCTATTTTTTAACTTCAAATTTGAATGGCTCGGTTCACTTGGTTATTTCTTTCTATCCTGTGGTTTTTATTCTCCTTTTAGTTGATTTATAAGCAACATAACATAGCTTTGATGACAATAAAATTAAGCTATTTCTGTGCCAGTTTTTTGTTTGAACACATAAATAAAAACCTGAAATGAATGGCGTACAGAAACTGCATAATTCATCAGTTTTTTGGCTGATGAAAAATGAAGATTTTTAAAAATAGAATTGAGCGTAAGTGTTGTGTTGCAAAAGATTTTTATGAACGAGGACTGGTATTAATTCAATGCCTTTGCCTAAGGCGATAGATAATAATATTTTAAGATCTAAGCAGATAATTTTTTTTACTGATGGGATGATGGATAAAATTAAATATAAAAAAACCCGAATCATGTGATTCGGGTTTTTAAATTCTGGCGGTGAGAGAGGGATTCGAACCCTCGAAACGCTATAAACGTTTACACACTTTCCAGGCGTGCTCCTTCAGCCACTCGGACACCTCACCATAGGCCGAGGATAATAGCGAAAAAAACCAGCTGTGCCAAGCTGAAACAATTGATTTGCAGAAAAACTTTTAATGCGGTGCTATGATTCGCAAAAATGCTTGTTAAAAAACGAAGACAATATATGCAAAGCACTGCACAAAAGGNNATTAGCGAAGCTTCTGTACTCGGCATCCTGTCCCTGATTTTCTGGTGCATGATGCTTACCATCAGCTTTAAATATGTCATGGTAATCATGCGTGCCGATAACAACGGCGAAGGCGGGATCATGTCACTACTGGCATTAAACCTGCGTACCACACGAATCTCTGATCAAAAGAAAATATTCCTGATCGCTTTGGGTTTTGTTGGCGCATCGCTATTTTTCGGTGACGGGATTATTACCCCGGCAATCTCCGTGCTCTCAGCCATTGAAGGCCTGAGTATTGCCACGCCCATTTTCAATCAGTGGCTGGTGCCTTTATCCATCGGGATTTTGGCCGGACTGTTTATGGTACAGCGACACGGCACAGCCACGATGGGCAAGTTTTTTGGACCTTTAACCATGCTCTGGTTTTTGTCGATTGGCGGTTTTGGTTTGTGGAGCATCATCCAGACCCCGTTTGTACTGTGGATGGTGAATCCCTACTGGGCCTATCATTTTGTGGTCGATCAGCCCTATGTGGCTTTTCTGACCATGGGGGCGGTGATTCTGACCATGACTGGGGGTGAAGCGATTTATGCCGATATGGGGCATTTTGGCCGTCTGCCGATTCGTCTGGCCTGGTTCATTATTGTCTTGCCATGTTTATTGCTGAATTATGCCGGGCAAGGCGCCTTGTTACTGCGTAGTCCTGAAGCACTGGCGAATCCTTTTTATATGCTGCTGCCCGACTGGGCCTTATTTCCGATGATTGGACTGGCGACTGCAGCGGCGGTGATTGCCTCACAGGCGGTCATTACTGGGGTATTTTCTATGGTCAATCAAGCCATTCAATTGCGTTATTTGCCGCGCCTGTCAGTCAAGCATACCTCTGCATTGGAGCGTGGCCAGATTTATCTGCCTTTCATTAACTGGATGTTGTTTATCTCGGTGCTGATCCTGATTTTACTGTTTGAAAATAGTGCCAATCTGGCCAGTGCTTATGGCGTTGCGGTGACCATGACCATGCTCTGCGGCACCATTTTGATCTCGATTCTGGCCTATGGCTTCTGGCGTTGGCCGGTCTGGAAAGTAGCGTTATTTGCTGTACCATTCCTGGCACTGGATTTAGTCTTTGTGGCCTCAACGTCCTTGAAAATCGCTTCGGGTGGCTGGGTGCCAATTCTGATTGGTGCGGTACTGTTTACGATTCTCATGACCTGGAAAGACGGGCGTGCGTTGGTACTGAACCGGCTGGAACAGGATGCCTTGCCGATTGATCTGTTTATTAAAAGTATTTCGATGGGGGAAGGCACCAAGTTTGTGCCAGGCGATGCCATTTTCCTGACCGGTACACCAAATATTGTTCCGCATGCCATGTTGCATAATATTAAGCACAATAAGGTCTTGCATGAACGCAATATCATGCTGACAGTGATTACCCGGGATATTCCTTTTGTTGACAGGCAGGACCGGATTGAACTGGAAAAACTGAGTGAGCATTTTTACCGGGTGTTTATCTATTATGGTTTTAAGGATCAGCCGAATATTCCGGAAGCTTTACAACAGGCCTATGAGCAATGGGATTTTGAATATGACCTGATGCAGATCAGTTTCTTTATTTCACGTGAACGGATTATGCATACTGTGGGTGAGGGCATGGCACCGTGGCGGGAAAAGCTGTTTATTTCTATGCAGCGCAATACCAGTCCGGTCAGTGATTTCTATCAAATTCCACCCAACCGTGTGGTCGAGCTGGGCACCCAGATTCAGATGTAAATAAAATAAAAAGCATAAAAAAAACCAGAGGCACACTCTGGTTTTTTTTATGAGAGAAACAATAAATAAATGAGTTTCAGATTATTGTTCGAGTTCTACCGCAGCCGGCACTTCAGGTGCAGCATTCAAAGGTTCTTCCATCAGTACTGGCTCTGCATCAGATTGAGCTGCAATTTCAGTTTGTTCATTGCTCACATCTGCTTCAGTCACAGCCGCTTGTTGCTGTGCTTCAGGCATCGGTTGTTCTGAAGCAATAGCTGCTTGCTGTTGCTCTTCAGACATTGCTGGTACAGCTGCTTGTTGTTCTTCCAGTGTTGGTTGTTGTTGAGGCGTCGTCATAGACGTGCTGGCTTCTACTTCTGATTCAGTGGCTGGTTCAACCAGATTGGCCGGCACCTCTGCTTCATTCATACCTGGTTCTGTGACAGGTGGTTGAGGAGAAACAGTACCTGAATTTGGTGCCTGAGTCATTGCTGGATCATTGGGCATTGGTGCCTGTGTGTTTGGCATGGCTGGTTGCGGTGCTGCTGCACGCGAATCGACCAGACGAATCTGACCAGAGTTCACCAAGCTTTCTAAAGAGGCTTCCTGACCATTCACCTTGGTACTAATTTTAGCTTTAGACAAGCTTTCAAGTGTTTCACCTGGTTGAACCGGTGGCTCAGCAAATGCAGCTACGCTGATCACACTTGTGAATAATCCTAAACCTAATGCTTTAGAGAGTTTGGAATTCATGATTGACACCATTGCTAATAATTGTACGAATTGAGATAGGCCGTTAGCTTTACACACTCAATCTACTGAGCCAAACAAAGCTACGCAAACACCGAGAAACCTCATTTAAAAAGAAATAAAATTAGACAGTTTGTTACAACTGCCCGGGATTTTGGATACTTATTGTTTATTTAGTAAACGAATGGTGGAGCCAAGATATACTTCACTTATACAGCTTGTTAAGCTCGGTCAAAATCTGTATTGATCTAAAAAGTACGTGTAAGAATGGCCAAGAAGCAGCGTAAACCCAAGAACTCTTTTTCTCAGTTTTTAAATGATAATAGTATTAAAGTCATTCTGGGCGTGGTGGCTTCGAGCAGCTTCGCCATCGCTTTTGGTCAGGAAAAAATCAGTCAGTGGGTGTCACTATCCTCTTCCAGTGATTCTGCCTGTCTGAACCAGTTTTATCGGGATGTGCCGCCATATTTGATGAAAGACAGCCTGAAAAAAGACAGCTATTCGCTGTGTTTTAATGGCTTTAATGTCGGTTATTCCGGGGTATCTAAAACGCCACTTTGGGTTGCAGAAGCCTTAACGCCAGCACGCTTAAGCCAGAAAATTCCCCGTGAAGATAATTTTCATGAAGAAGATCGGGTCAGTGCGAAGCATCGTGCCACATTGGCGGATTATCGTGGTTCAGGTTATGACCGCGGTCATATGGCGCCGAATGCGGATATGCCTAACAAGGCCGCGCAGTCTGACAGTTTTTCACTGGCCAATATGGTGCCGCAAGCGCCCAAGAATAATCAGCAAGTCTGGCGAGAGCTGGAAGAAGCCACCCGTGCCATTGTGACCAAGCAGAAACAGGATGTTTATGTGGTAACCGGGCCGGTCTTTGCTGGGAAGAAGCTGAAAACCATTGGCAATGGCGTGATCGTGCCAACCGCGGTCTATAAGGCGGTTTATATGCCGAAAACCGGTGCTATTGGTGCTTACTATGCACCGAATGACAATTCACTGAAAGTGCGTATTGTCAGTGTCTGCTATCTGGAAGAACAGCTTGGAATTAACCTGTTTCCGCAGCTTACCGAAGAGCAGAAGCGCAATACCTATAAGCTACCACTGACCGGAAATGCCGTAAAAGCCAACCAGAAAATTGAATACTCCAACTGGGATGCAGAAAGCCAGTGTGCCGAAGAGGTTTCTGAAGAAAACCTGCAGGCATTACAACGCGAGTTTAAGTCTTCCGGTTCAGGCAGTTCGACCTCCTCAGCGACTGGTGGCGCGATAGACAACGCGACACAAGATGCCATCGTAAAACAGCTGATTGATGCCTTGTTGCAATATATTTTGCAGCTGTTGAAATAAGCTTGCTGAAAAAACCAGGATTCGGGTAGCATCGACAT
>DFCG01000193.1:0-16852 GCA_002367455.1 Acinetobacter sp. UBA3060
ATGTATTGGAAAAGAGGAATTTTCTTTTCTTCAGCAGCAGCGCGCGCAGCAGCCAAAGACACTGCCAAAGTTGCGTTTGCACCTAATTTTTCTTTGTTTTCAGTACCGTCAAGCGCGATCATCGTGTTATCGATGTCTTTTTGTTCGAATACTGATTTACCGACCAAAGCGTCACGGATTAAAGTATTGACGTTATTTACCGCAGTTTTAACGCCTTTACCTAAGTAACGCGCTTTATCGCCATCACGAAGTTCTAAAGCTTCACGAGAACCAGTTGAAGCACCAGATGGTGCACATGCACGGCCAACTACGCCAGATGCTAAGATTACGTCTGCTTCGATGGTAGGGTTACCACGAGAGTCCAAAATTTCACGTGCACGAATGTCAACGATTTGGCTCATGAACTATTCCTCAGTTGATTAATATGAGCTGCCTATACAGCAGCGCAAGAGTGATAAACTCAGTGTGTATCTAACTTTTCGAAACCTTTAACCAAGGTATCCAATTCTTTTAGCTGTGCCAGGAAAGGCTCAAGCTGAGACATGCGCAGCGCNNGTTGCCATACCCGCACGCGCAAGCGTTGTAATTTGCGCACGACGACCACCGGCAGAATCTGCACGGCCGCCTGGCGTTTGTAAGGCATGGGTCACATCAAAGAACACCGGCACATTCATCTCTTTCATGATGTCGAAGCCCAGCATATCTACAACCAGATTGTTATAGCCAAATGCCGAACCACGCTCACAAATAATCAGCTTGTCATTTCCAGCTTCCAGACACTTATGCAGAATATGGCGCATTTCGTGCGGAGCCAGGAACTGAGCTTTTTTGATGTTGATGATCGCATCCGTTTTTGCCATGGCTTCAACCAGATCCGTCTGACGGCTTAAGAAAGCTGGCAATTGAATAATGTCTGCCACTTCTGCAACAGGAGCCGCTTGATACGGCTCATGCACATCGGTGATGATCGGCACATTAAAGTGTTTTTTAATGTCAGCTAACCACTCGAGACCTTTTTCCAGGCCTGGGCCACGGAAAGAGTTCAGGCTTGAACGGTTGGCTTTATCAAAGCTGGCTTTGAACACATAAGGAATGCCCAAACGTGTACAGATATCGACATAAGTCTCTGCGATTTCAAAAGCCAGGTCTTTAGATTCAAGTACATTCATTCCGCCGAATAATACAAATGGCAAATGATTTGCCATTTGTATATCGCCCAAACGTACAATTTCTTGTGGTTTTAATTGCGACATTTAAACTTCCCTAGTTGTGTCCTACGCACCGATTATTTGGTTTTTTGGTACTGCTTTTTCGCAGCATCAATGAAACCTGCAAATAATGGGTGACCATCACGTGGCGAGCTGGTAAATTCCGGGTGGAATTGTACTGCAATAAACCAAGGATGTGCAGGAATTTCAACAGTTTCTACCAGATGCTGTACCGGAGAATAACCAGAAATCTTCATGCCTTTTTCTTCCAGCACTGGGATATAACGGTTGTTCATCTCGTAACGGTGACGGTGACGCTCGATGATTTCTTCAGAACCATAAACTTCTGCAGTTTTAGTCCCTGCAACCAGTTCAGATTTTTGCGCGCCTAAACGCATCGTGCCACCCAGATCAGAATCAGCAGAACGTTGCTGAACTTCACCACGCTCATCTAACCATTCAGTAATTAAACCAATCAATGGAGATTTCGTTGAACGGTTAAATTCAGTCGAGGTCGCATCTGCAATACCAGCAACATTACGTGCGTATTCGATCACAGCCAACTGCATACCCAAGCAAATACCGAGGAACGGCACACCGTTCTCACGTGCGAACTGAATCGCCTTCATTTTGCCTTCAGTACCGCGCTCACCGAAACCGCCAGGAACCAGAATCGCATCAGCATCTTTCAATACTTCTGCTACATCTTGGCTTTCAAGCTCTTCAGCGTTTACGTAGTCGATCTGAACTTTCACACGGTTTTGAATACCCGCATGTAGAAGTGCTTCGTTGACAGATTTGTAAGCATCTGGAAGTTCAACGTATTTGCCAACCATTGCAACACGTACGGTGTATTCAGGGTTCAGCAGTGCTTCTACAACGTTATCCCAATCTGTTAAATCAGCTTCAGGAAGATCGTTATAACCAAAACGTTCACAGATTAAATCGTCAACATTTTGTTCGTAGAAGGTACGTGGAATCTGGTAGATCGAACGTGCGTCTTTACATACCACAACGGCACGTGCTTCAACGTTGGTAAATAATGCAATCTTACGCGTCGTATCTGCATCTACATCGTATTCTGTACGGCAGATGAGAATGTCTGGCTGAATACCAATCGACAGGAGTTCTTTAACAGAGTGCTGTGTTGGTTTGGTTTTTAATTCTGCTGCAGACTTAATGTATGGGAGTAACGTTAAGTGCATTAACATGGTACGTTTATGACCAAGTTCAACCATTAACTGACGTACAGATTCCATGAATGGGAGAGATTCAATGTCACCTACAGTACCGCCGATCTCTACGATCGCAACGTCATAACCTTCGCCTGCACGAAGTACACGCTCTTTGATATTGTCAGTAATGTGTGGAATAACTTGNNTTTGGTCATTTTCGCACGACGCAAGAAACGTTCGTAGTAACCCAAGTCTAAGTCTGTTTCAGCACCATCTTCTGTAACAAAAACTTCACCATGCTGGAATGGGCTCATTGTCCCTGGATCGACATTAATGTATGGATCCATTTTTACCATGGTCACTTTTAAACCACGAGCTTCTAAAAGTGCAGCAACAGAAGCAGCTGAAATACCTTTACCTAGTGATGAAACTACACCACCAGTAACGAAAATAAAATGGGTCATTGGGTTTCTCGTACAATCGAGCCTAAATCGGCCTGCAATGTTGCGCAATTTTACTTTACCTTGTACCTAGAAAGCAAAGTCAATCCGCATCAATTCAAAGAACAATAAACAATTGACTATTCTAACAGCAATTCCTATAAAAAATTACAGTAAGTTCATATGATTTCTATCTTGCATTTTGCTGCTATAATAGTGTATCCACTCCACACTTTTATGTTTGATGCAATGATGATGAAGAAACTTTTAATCTCCACCCTAATCCTGACTGGCCTGACATTAACTGCGTGTGTAAAAAAAGAAGCACCAAAAGAAGAAGAGCAAGTAGAAGTTACTCCAGCATCTGAAATCTCGACTCCAGAACCAACGCAATTTGAACCGCTTGAACCTGTAGAGCCAGCGGCAATTGAAGAGGAAGTAGCGCCAACGGTTGAAATTCAACGTGAGCAAACTGAAAACACCACGACTGAAATCCGTCGTGAAATCAAAAAACCAGAAACTACTGAGCCGGCACCAGTGCCTGAAACCCGCGAAGAACCTGCGTCAAAGCCTGCTGAGACCACACCTAAAACCAATTCAAATCCAGAAAACAAGTCTGAGGATGATGCGGTTGCTGACGCGATTGCCGCAGCGATGCCAGCACTTGACTAATTACAGGATCATTCATCAAAAAACCCAGCAGATGCTGGGTTTTTTATTGGAACTTTTTAAGCAGATACTGTTGCCGGTGCACGAGATAAGTGAATCAAATAGTCTGCCATTAGTCGGGTAGCCCAAGATTCGGTTTGCATCAAGCCCTGATAAAAGCCGCAATGACTGCCTTTTTTGGTGGTAATCACCATAATATTGGACATCGCCCGAATTTTTTCTTTATAAGGTTCTAAATTTCGGATGTGACAAACCGGATCATCCTCCGCATTTAAAATCATCAGCGGAATTTTGATACTTTCAAATACATAAATCGGATTGGTTGCCTGGGTATAACTGGCATAATCCGTAAATCCGGCCAGTTCAAAATAGAGTTTTTCAAATTCGGACAGATCTTTAACTTCTAATAACTGTTTCCAGCTTGGGCAGACCTGCCAGGTTTCCTGATAAGGATGAATAAAGCGCTTAATCAGTTTTTTGGCCATAACTTTACTGTAAAACGGATGCACATTGGCAAAACCAGTTTCAGTGTTATAGCCAGGACATAAAGCAAAAGCTGCTTTTAATGGGGTTTGTTCACCCTCTTCGCCCAGATAACGCACTAACAATCCCGTACCCGCAGAAGAGCCAACCCCATAGAGATCGGACTGAGGAAATCTGTCCTGTATATACAAGAGTTGTTCACGCAAATCCTGAGTTGAACCAAACAGGTTCATTTTAGGCACAGGCATGGGTAAGTCTGCATGACCACGGCGTAAACACAATGCNNGGAAGATCCAGTCCATACCAGGCAATACCGGTAATTCCGCCATCTGACATTTTCAGCTGTTCAAGCGCGTCATATTTCAGCTTAATGGTACGTTTTTTAATTAAATCGAAATACAGAATATGTGCGTGTGCATTGGCTAACCAAGGTGTAGGACGATATTTTTGTTGCAGCTGCGGTAAGCGCTCAATGAGTCCTGAAAATACACCATTCGGATTGTAATACAGGGTCGGCTCGTCTGCTCCACTGAAACGATCCAGATACTCACTGGAAAGCTGACCCAATTTTTTAAGCAACATTTTCATCTGTCATCCCCCTCTAGTTGTACTAGCTGTGATTTACAAATTTCATGCCGACTTGAATCAATAGTTCGAATTAAGTTTTAGCTTGGAATGATTGCATCCGCTGGCCCATCTGTACAGCCAAGGCTTCAAGTCCGGACTTAGGTCGAATCATGACTTCAAAATCAATCATCTGCCCCTCTTCATTAAACTGAATCATGTCAACTCCCTTTAGTTTTTTATCGCCCACATTAGCAGAAAACTCAAGTACGACATTGTTACCATCTTCACTTATAAATTCACGGTGATAGGTGAATTTTTCAAAGACTTGAATGACATTGGTCAAAATAAAAAATACCACCTGTTTTCCAGGATAAGGCTGAAAAGCCACAGGCGAACGAAATACCACTTCTTCAGCAAGTAGTTCATTCAAGATCGACATATCACGGGTTTCCAGCATCTCATGCCAGCGTGCAATGGATTTTCTGGTATTTTCGATGGTCATTTTGGATTCCTTCTTTTTTGATATTTTTTAATAAAAGCTTAAATACTTCTTTCTTTTAATTGAAAGAATTCCCCCTTTTATTAAAGGTGAGAAGTACTGCTTCGCAAGGGGGGATTCTTTCTTACAAATCCTCTCCCTAACCCTCTCCTTTAATAAAGGAGAGGGGAAAAAGCAGGTTTTAATATTTTCAGATCACCGCCGCCAATTCAGCACCCTGACGGATTGCACGCTTGGCATCCAGCTCACCCGCTTCTTTCGCTCCACCAATCAGATGCACATTTTTACCCGCCGCTTTTAGCTCATCAAACATGGCGGTATAAGATTCCTGACCAGCGCAAATGATCACGTGATCGACTTCTAGTACCGCAGGTTTGTCATTTACGATTATATGTAAGCCCTGATCATCAATTTTTTCATAATTGGCGCCCGCAATCATTTTTACATCACGGTGTTTTAAACCAGTACGATGAATCCAGCCTGTGGTTTTACCCAAACTTGCGCCGACTGAAGCGGCTTTACGTTGCAATAAATAAATTTCACGTTGCGGTTTTTCTACATTTGCAGCTTTTAAGCCACCGACATTTTCATAGTCAGTATCAATACCCCATTCATCATAGAATTTTTCCGGATTGATACTGCCACTTTCTCCTTCATGACTCAGGAATTCGGCTGTATCAAAACCAATACCGCCTGCACCAATAATGGCAACTCGCTGACCCACTGGCTTACGTTCTTTCAAAACGTCCAGATAAGACAGTACTTTTGCATGATCAATACCTGGAATCTCAAGTTGACGCGGTGTCACGCCTGTTGCCACCACAATGTCATCAAAGTTTGACTGAGCCAGTTCTTCCAGACTCGCCTTATGGTTCAGCTGCAATTTAATACGTGGCTGTAATTCAATCTGGCGTTTGAAATAACGCAAGGTTTCATAAAACTCTTCCTTGCCTGGAATGGTCTTGGCAATATTAAACTGCCCACCAATCTGAGCAGCGGCTTCAAATACCGTCACCTGATGACCGCGATTTGCCGCATATACAGCAAAACTTAAACCTGCAGGACCTGCACCAATCACGGCAATATTTTTTGCCACATTGGTTTCTTTAAAAATGAGCTCTGTTTCATAGCAGGCACGTGGATTGACCAGACAGGTGGCAATTTTCATTGAGAAAATATGATCCAGACAGGCCTGATTACAACCGATACAGGTATTGATCTCATCGCTACGACCCTGCTCCGCTTTCAAGACAAACTCAGAGTCTGCCAGCATTGGGCGGGCCATGGAAATCATATCAGCATCACCAGATGCCAATACATATTCAGCCATTTCCGGAGTATTAATACGGTTTGAAGTGATTAAAGGAATCTTCACCTGACCTTTCAGCTTACGCGTGACCCAAGTGAAGGCTGCACGTGGCACTTTGGTGGCAATCGTCGGAATACGCGCTTCATGCCAGCCAATGCCAGTATTGATAATGGTCGCACCGGCTTTTTCAATTTCTTTGGCCAACTGGATGACTTCTTCCAGAGTTGAACCGCCTTCGACCAGATCCAGCATAGATAGGCGATAAATAATGATAAAGTTCTCACCGACCATTTCACGGGTACGGCGTACGATTTCAATCGGGAAACGGATGCGGTTTGCATAGCTTCCACCCCACTCATCATCACGATGGTTGGTACGTGCTGCAATAAACTCGTTAATCAGATAGCCTTCCGAGCCCATGATTTCTACACCGTCATAACCGGCATATTGAGCCAGCTTGGCACAATTGGCAAAATCATCAATGGTTTGCTGCACTTCAGCCGAAGTTAAAGCATGCGGTTTGACTGGATTGATCGGTGCCTGAATTGGGGATGGCGCGACATTTTCAGCCTGATAAGAATAACGCCCGGTATGCAGAATCTGCATGGCAATTTTCCCGCCCGCCTCATGTACGGCCTGAGTAATCACTTTATGCTTTTCAGCTTCTTCAAGAGTGTCAAGTTTGGAACCACCATGAAACGTTACGCCATGATCATTTGGAGAAATCCCGCCGGTGACGATTAAAGCGACTCCACCTTTGGCACGCTCTGCATAGAAAGCTGCCATCCGATCATATCCGCCGGGTGCTTCTTCAAGACCAACGTGCATGGAACCCATTAATACGCGGTTTTTAAGTGTGGTAAAACCCAAGTTCAATGGGGCAAGTAAATTCGGATATTTAGACATTTCAACTCCTGAGCATGCGTTTAGGCTGGCTATTGTTTTAGCAACTGGCAGTTTGATCCCTCAATCTTTCCAGTTTAATGCAACTTGTTGCACTAATTTATATGCCAGAATTGATTTTTATGCAACATGTTGCATAATAATCCCGAGTCACTTTTTTGAGACGTTTATGTCTTTAGCGCATGTTTTATTGACCAGCCTGATTGAAAAACCTAGCACCGGAATCGAACTGGCTCGCCGTTTTGACCGTTCCATGGGCTTCTTCTGGAATGCCACTCATCAGCAGATTTATCGCGAGCTGAATGCCATGCTGCAAAAAGGCTGGATTTCGACGATAGAAGAGGAAGATTCCAATAGCCGCAAAAAGACTTATCAAGTGGAACGTCTGGGCCGGGAAGAACTGGCCAACTGGATGCTGCAACAAAGCCCACCGGCACAACTGCGCGAAGAACTGATGGTGCGTTTACGTGCCGAAGCCCAGCTTGGTGGCAATAACACCTTGGCAGAGCTGGAACGCCATCTAGAACTGCATAAAGAAAAACTGAAAACCTATCAGCAGATTTTTGCCAAGGACTTTGCCGAAGCGGACGAAACTGACCGTACCCTGTATATTCATAAAATGATTTTGCAACTGGGGATTGATCAGGAACTGGGCTGGATTTCCTGGCTGGAACAAGTCATTCCGCGACTCAAACAATTTGACGCAAAATAATTCTAAATACGGAGACACACATGCCCTTTTATCGCATGCCCGATGGTGAACAGCTATTTGTACGCGAATATGGTCAGGGACAGCCTGTACTGGTGCTCTCGGGACTTGGCATGCTGAGCTGGCAATGGAAAGCTTTTCTCTATCCGCATCAGAAAAATTTCTGTTTCATTATTCCAGAATGGCGCGGCTTTGGGGCTTCCAGTCGCTGTAAAATTCCGCCAGATAGGGATGCGATTTCCAGTCACTGGCTGGATGTGCGTTCAGTTCTGACCCAGCTAGAATTAGATCAAGTCATCGTCATTGCCTATTCCATGGGTGCAACCACCGCAATGCACGGCATGCATTATGACAACTTTGCCAGTCAGATTTCTGCTTATTTGCATATCGATCAAACACCTAAAATTCCGGTCGATGATGCCTGGGCTTTCGGTCTTTTTGGTTCACGCCATCAGGAATTTATCGACATCCTGCAGCAGCTCTCTGCCCTACTTGCGCAATACCAGCAAGTTGAATTGATTCGCGATCTTGACACTTCGGTACGTAAACAAATTGCCGCCCTATGGCTAAAGTTTATTCAGCTACAAAATGAACAAAAATATAGTCTGAAAGCTTTCGCATTTATCCTAAATCAACCTCGCCTGCAAAGCCTGTTATTACCTTCCAGCCGGGTGGATTATATGGCGTGGTATATCAATAATTATTTATATCATCGTGAAGATTACCGCGAGGCTCTAGCTCAGCTTAGCTGTCCGGTGACCTTCTTTAGCGGTATACAATCCAAGTTGTATCCTTTTGAAGGTCAGCGCCTGATTGCAGAAAGCCTGCCTCATGCCAAACAGATAATTTTCAGCAAGTCTGGCCATACGCCTTTACTGACTGAACCCTTAAAATTTACCCGAGAACTTGGCATCTTCTTAAAAGAAAATTCACAATCTAGCACTTCAGCTGCCTAAAGATTCAGGAGATAGAACAATGAAAAAGCTGGTGGTCTTTTCCGGTGCAGGCATGAGCGCCGAAAGTGGCATTAATACTTTTCGCGACAGTGATGGACTTTGGGAACAGTATCGTATAGAAGAAGTGGCTACACCTGAGGCTTGGGCTAAAAATCCGCAACTGGTACAACGCTTTTATAACGCCCGCCGTAAAAATATTCTAGAAGCACAGCCAAATGCTGCCCACCAAGTGATTGCGGATCTTGAAAATGAGTTTGATGTGCATGTAATCACCCAAAATATTGATGACTTGCATGAACGTGCCGGCAGCTCCAAGGTGATCCATTTACATGGCAATATTCGTCTGGCCAAAAGCTCAGGCCCCGATGCACAAAGCACGACCGAGTTTTATCCAATTGAAGGTGCTGAATTAGATTTAAATCAACACTTTTGTAAGGCAGGCTATCCGTTACGTCCGCATGTGGTCTGGTTTGGCGAAGCCGTGCCCGCGTATGAAGAAGCTCAAGACTGTGTACAGGATGCCGATATTTTCGTGGTGATTGGCACCAGCCTTCAAGTTTATCCAGTTGCCGGGTTAATTCATGAGATTCCTGCGAAATGTCCGGCCTATTACATCGACCCGAAAGCCGAGCAGCAGCATTTGCCTGCACAGTTTTACAAAATCCCCCAAAACGCGACCGATGGCATGCAAACACTGCTAGGTTTACTGAAATCCGGGAATTAAATTTTTTTTATATGCTGCATTCTCTGATTGACAGTATGCAACAATCAATTTTTAATCAGCTTATCGTTGCAAGGATGGAATTAAACCATGCTGTCTGATCTGGATGACTTTTACTGTTTCGCTCAGGTGGTGGAACATGGCGGCTTTAGTGCAGCCGAACGTGCGACCGATATTCCCAAATCCAAACTCAGCCGTCGGGTGTTTAATCTGGAAGAGCGTCTGGGTGTACGTCTGATTCAGCGCAGTTCTCGTCATTTTGCCGTCACCGATATCGGCATGAATATTTACCGGCATGCCCAAGTTATGCTGAGTGCTGCACAAGCGGCGCATGATCTGGTGGACCACCTGAGTACCGAACCGCGCGGAACTATTAAAGTCAGCTTGCCCGTCTCTATTGCCCAAAACGAACTGGCAAAAATTCTGCCGGATTTTTTGAAAAAATATCCTGAAATTAAAGTCCAGATGATGATCACCAATCGACGGGTCGATATTATCAATGAAGGCTTTGATCTGGCCTTACGTGTCCGTTCCAGCCTGGATGATGACCAAAATCTGGTGATCCGCCAGTTTGAAAAAATTGAGCAGCATTTATTCGCCAGTCAGGGTTATTTAAATGAATTTGGTGAACTAAAAAACCCAGAGCAACTGGCTGAACATAAAATCCTGAGTATGGCCGAAGACCATACCGAACAGTTTCTAACCTTACAAAATGAACAGCAGGAACAAAAAAAAATTCGTGTCAGTCCAACGGTTATGGGTTCTGACTTAAATATGCTGGCACAACTGGCCGCGTCAGGCTCAGGCGTCACTTTGTTGCCAGATAACGTGGTCGAGCAGTACGTGGCAAGTGGTGAACTGGTTCGAGTGCTTCCTGACTGGAAAGCACCGCATGGTATTTTCCATGTGGTTTATCCTTCACGTCGCGGCTTATTACCTGCAGTAAGGGTCTTTATTGATTATCTGGTCGCTGAATTAAATCGGCGCTAAATGAAGTACTTTTGAGAAAAACTAGACAAAAAAATAGCTCATTCTTGGGGAAAAATGAGCTAGAGAAACTTTCATTACAGCATAGTGAGCGAAAAAAAGGGAACCTATGTATCTGACTCTTAGTCTAATCAGATATAAAATCCTAAACCACTGTTTAATGTAGTGTTTTGTATGTTTTCGTCAGCAAGAACGAGTGAGTTGTAATTTATGTAAGTGGATTATCTGAATAAAGATCATTCAATCAATATTTTAAATTTCCGAATACTCACCTGTACCTTCAGGCCAAGGCGACAAGACTTCAAACCCGGTTTCAGTCACATAGACCATATGTTCCCATTGCGCAGACCAGGATTTATCCGTGGTGACCACAGTCCAGCCATCTTTCAGCTCTTTGACGCGAGCTTTACCCATATTCACCATTGGCTCAATGGTGAACACCATACCCGGAACCAGTTTAATGCCCTGTCCTGGCTGTCCGTAATGCAGAATGTTTGGCTGTTCGTGATAGACCTTGCCGATGCCATGACCGCAATATTCGCGCACGATGGAATAGCCTTCACGCTGTGCGACCGTTTGAATCGCATAACCAATATCACCCAGGGTCGCGCCCGGCTTCACTGCATGAATCCCGGCTACCATAGCTTCATAGGTGGTATCGACCAGTCGCTTGGCTTCTGGAGATGGAGTTCCGACATAGTACATCCGGCTGGTATCACCGAAATAACCGTCTTTAATAATGGCAACATCAATATTGATAATATCGCCATCCTGAAGAACGACTTTTGATGATGGAATGCCGTGACAAACCACTTCATTCAGTGAAATACAGGTGGTTTTGGTATAGCCATAATAGCCAATATTGGCTGGCGTCACTTTTAATGTATTTACAATAAAATCATGACAGAGATCATCCAGATATTCAGTCGTGACACCTGGCTTGACATGCTCCCCGATCATCGCTAAAACCTCTGCAGCCAAACGCCCAGATATCCGCAGTTTTTCAACATCTTGCTCAGTTTTAAGACTAATCGCTGTAGCTCGCATATACCCATCCTCACTATGAATCCCTGAATTATAATCCCTTTTTTGCGAAATATGTCGCAGTTGTTGAGTTTCGGCACAGCAATTTTCCTTGAAATAGGACTTTTCACTGCTGCTTATTTGTACAAACAATAACTGACATATTTTGATATCAAGTGCAGATATTTTTTGAGCTTGTAAGGAAAAATATATTTTTCAGCGAATTATCAAACATATATTTCTACCAAGATTTGAATGACCGGTTATGTGATCCGCAAACTCACTAGAATCAAGGCTTCCAGCCTTAAAATAAACTCCAAAAAATTGGACATATACACTAAAATCGCTTTCTTTTGTTCTATTGATCTCCCTTTATGACAAGTCTGCGTACCCGGGATATTGTCGCCCTAGGTTTTATGACCTTTGCACTATTTATTGGTGCGGGCAACATTATCTTCCCACCGATTGTGGCTCAACAAGCCGGTGAACACGTATGGCTCGCTGCTTTAGGTTTCCTTATTACAGCAGTCGGCTTACCCGTGATTACCATTATTGCGTTGTCTCGCGTTGAAGGTTCCATTCAGGCACTAAGCTCGCCTCTTGGCAAAGCAGCCAGCATCTTGCTGACTGTAATCTGTTACTTAGCTGTTGGCCCTTTATTTGCGACGCCGCGTACCGCAACCGTTTCTTATGAAATCGGTTTTTCATCTTACTTTGGCAATGAATCTGGCAGCCTGCTCATTTACAGCATCATCTATTTTGCTGTGGTGGCCATCGTATCTTTATATCCAAACAAGATTCTGGATACCGTCGGCTATTTCCTGTCACCACTTAAAATTATTTCTTTGATAATTTTGGGTGTAGCAGCCGTGATGATCCCTGCCAGCAATCCGCCTGCAGCGATCGATAATTACGTTACCAGTCCAGTGACTGAAGGCTTCGTAAATGGTTATTTAACCATGGATACTTTGGGCGCTTTAGTTTTCGGTATTGTGATTGTTAAAGCCATTACTTCACGTGGTGTAACCGATAAAAAACTGATTACCAAATATGCAGTGAATGCCGGCATTATTTCTGGTATTGGTTTAACTCTGGTGTATTTAAGTCTGTTTAAACTTGGACTAGGTAGCCATGAGATTGCACCAAATGCAGCCAATGGTGCCATTATCCTGCATGCATATGTACAACATGCTTTTGGCGATATGGGTGCTTACTTCCTGTCCGGCATGATTTTTATTGCCTGTATGGTCACTGCAATTGGTCTGACCTGTGCCTGCGCTGAGTATTTTTCCAGCTTGACCAAAATTCCGTACAAGATCTTTGTATTTATTCTGGTGGGCTTCTCACTGGTGATTTCAAATCTGGGTTTAACCAAACTGATCGCTGTTTCGGTTCCAGTCTTAAGTGCGATTTATCCGCCTGCCATTAGCGTCATTATGCTGAGCTTCTGTGCAAACTTCTTCAAGAAACCATCTCATGTGATTGCGCCAGTGACCCTGGTGGCCTTGATCTTTGGTATTTTTGACGGATTAAAAGTCGCTGGCTTTGAATTGCCTGCATTACTGCAAAACTTACCTCTATCAGAACAGAGTCTGGCCTGGTTTATCCCGTCCATGATTGTATTGCTGATTACAGCTGTGATTGACCGTATTAGAAACTAAAATTTCTAGGATGTCTGAAAAATCGTATTTTTACCCAAAATCCGGTTTGAGCGTGATCAATAATTGTCAGGTTTTATCCAAACGGACATTTATTGTTTCTTAATGATGACATCAAATCACCGCTGTAAATCTTGATACTAAGATTTTCTATAAAANNAATTTGCATTTTCTATCTGGTCGCATTAATTAAATGATGACTACATCTTATTTCCAAAATTAACTGGAGGTGAAATCTGAAAATATAATTCTTGCCTAATCAAGTGATTATGTGGTTATACGACTAAAGATGGCCATTTTGACTGTAAAAGCCTGCCACAGCAGTTGCAAAGGTTCAAATTAAACAGTACAACTATATATTCAATTCTGACTGATTAAATCTGCTTTAATCTTCAATAACATAAATAAATGGGAGGGATGGAGATGTTATCATTACATTTCAACAAGCAAGTCTTCATTGACGCTCTTAAAGCCAACAACACCAATCTGGTGACATTTATATGCACCACTTTTGCACTCATGCTGACTTTAACCGTCCATTGCTTAATTCAAGGTAATTTAAAACTTGAATACTTCGGCTATGCACTGATTGTCTCAGCTGCGTTTTTCCTATGGGCTGCCATAGACCAGAAATACCGATAATCAAATTTTTAATTAGCCCAGATGGATGATTTGGCCAGTCATCCATCTGGTGAAAAAAGTGTTTTAACTTTCAAGAATTCCAGCATCCTTTCAGAATAACTATAAAAAGAACATTAAAATAATCCGATAAATGCTCCATAGAGCAATATCCCCGTCCCGCCCAATTCTGCGATAATTAAACCTAGCATGGCTAAAGTCATCAAACTTCCTGGCAAATGAAACTTACCCAGCTGATGCGGTTGTTTAAACTGATTCGTCGTGTCTTGCAGAAAACCATGTAGCATATAAGCGGCAATCGAGAAGCTAAAAAACAGAATATTGACTAGTACGCAAATCAGATTCACCATACTCGGTAACACTGAACAATAGGCCAGCATTGCCAAAATTAAGGTCGCGGGCGCATAAAGTAGGCTGCTACGATGGGCAATATCGACATAATAATGTGCACGTGACTGAGGTGATTGACGGATCTGCCAATATTTCCAGACACCGGTCAACATCCCGATCCACAAGAATATTCCACTAAAAATAACGGCTATTTTAACGGCCAGCTCAAGTTCCATTAGCTGCATAAGTTTATTCCATCTCTATTATTTTACTGACTTTTAAGTCATGTTTTCCCCAAGCTACCCTGCTAAAAATCTATACAGTAAAAGCTTCATGGGATTATAAAAATCATAGTGTATCGTATGTCTGAATTTGAAACATTGACTCTCCAGTGTCAGGATGGCTATCGCTTAAGTGCACGTTTTTATGCAGCTATTTCTGAAACTGAAAAACTTCCAGTATTAGTCTGTCCGGCAACTGGCATTACTAAACAGTTTTATCATCAGTTTTGTGTGTGGTTACAAGCTCAAGGCTATGCCGTTATGGTCTTTGATTTCCGGGGGATTGGTGATTCACTACATGGCCCGTTGAAAAATTCAAAAGCCAGTATTGTGCAATGGGGTCAACTGGATATACCGGCCGCGATTAATGCTTTATCAACGCGTACCAATGCAAGAAAAGTGATACTACTTGGACATAGTGCCGGTGGTCAGCTTTTAGGTATTGTGCCAAATTACGATAAAGTCGCAAAAGTGGTGGCCGTCTCTGGCTCTACTGGACATGTGAAAGGACTCAAAGGTAAAACCAAGTTACTTGCGCCAGTGATGTTTAATGTTATTTTCCCACTGGCACGCATCACTAAAGGCTATGGCCCGACTCAAGCGATTGGTATGGGTGAAAACCTGCCGAAAGATGTAGCTCGCGAATGGGCGCAGTTCTGTAGTAAACCGGGTTATGTGATCAATGCGATTGGTAAAAAAATTTCGCCATCACATGATTATCATGACCAGATCACCTGCCCTGTGACTGCAATCTGGTCATCGGATGATGAAATTGCCACGGAAGCCAACGTGAAAGATTTACTGCGTTTATATCCAAACGCAAAAACCCAGATAATTGAACTTAGACCTAAAAGTTATGCCTATAAAACCATTGGTCATATGCTGATGTTTAAAAAGTCGCATCAGAATTTATGGCCGGTGATTGAACAGCAATTGGCTGTTTAAATCAGATTTAGATAGTTATTTGCGGGCTGCTGTGTTCTAATACACGCAGTTTGAGATGAGCCTCTTACAGTATATGGGCTTGACCTATATACGACTAGCCCCTAACCATGGGGCTTTTTATTGTCTGAACATTTTAAAACGTATATAAAAATAGGCTGACGATAACACCAACCCATGTCTTTCTTTATCGAATTAAATATTATTTTGACTCAATGTCATACACCCAATTTCGGGCTTGTTTCTCAGTCGTGGTTTCACAAACATAATAGTCATGATCCCAAGCATCTGGATGGAAGATTTCACGTTTGTGATAAGTCACTTGTTTGGCATTTTCGACACAAGTAAAATTTTCGCCTTGGTCTTTGACTTGGGTTCCATTGAGAAAACCACCAATACAGAGGAATCGGGACTGTTTGGGCATTAAAATAATCATCTTTTCAATAGACATATATTTTATCTTATTGCATAGATTATTTATAATCTCAAACCTAATTTACATTAATTAATGTTTTCAATTTCTCGTAAAAACTTAATCCCATTCACTACACTATTGAATATAAATTTACTTTCAATTTTATTTAATGGTCTATTATCGTGCGCCAAACTCTGATTATTTCTAACATCATTAAAAGCCTCGAGAATAGATATATTACTTTTCAAAATTCGCTCTGACATATTGCTTTCTATTTTCTGTTTTTTCTTCAACTCTTTTATATATTCACCTAATAAGCTATGTAACGGCTTATCTTTATCTATATTAATATTATTCTTTAAACATATTTCACGAATAAAATTAGTCGTAAAAGTATGAAGTCTATCTATCGCTGCTTCAGGATTCCCCCTATCCAAGCTACTTTTCATCTCACTAATCAAAAGCTCTAGGGTTATATTATTAGAAGCAACTCCGCAACTAAGGTCAGAAACATCAGGATTTCCATTTTGCAATCTATTTGCTATCTCAACACATTCTTCTATTAGTTGAGGATTACTATCAGCAAGAATCCCTTCACCATCGCCATAGGAAATAAGTGCTCTTAATACTCTAGAAACAACAAAGTCGTCCTCAGCTTCCCAAAAGCTTCTTAATCTTTTAGCTTTAGAAGTGCCATTTTTATAATATTTTTGATTTATTATATCTATATTCAAATCTGAGAAAAAATCAGCAAATGTTTTATCACTAAAATTTAAGACATATCCCGTATCCATGCCTAAAATTTTTTCAACTTTTCTTTTTTCCATGTGACCTAAAGTCGACATTTATAACTCCAAAAAATAAGGGCTGATTACTCAGCCCTTATCTTATACCGCTTATTGCTTAATTAACAATGAATTAAGTTAACTGAGCAGCAG
>DFCG01000034.1:0-6764 GCA_002367455.1 Acinetobacter sp. UBA3060
TAATATTTCTGATGGAACTTTCAGTCCTCAGCAATTAGTCGAAGCGGCTGTGGAAAAACTTGTCCATACTTTGGCCCTGACGGATCATGACACCATGGACGGTTTGGCATTGGCTGAGGAAGCCGCTAAAAATCATGAGATTAAGATCATTTCGGGGGTGGAAATATCCAGCCAGTGGTTACGTCCTGCCACCAAAAAAAACTATGGCGTGCACATCGTCGCGCTAAATATGCAAAATCCTGAGCCTTTACAAAAAGCCCTCAATCAGCAAAAGAAAATCCGGGCTGAACGTTCTAAACAGATTTGTGATCTGCTGGTTCCTTTAATTGGTGAAGATATTTATGCTGATGTACTGGTCAAAGTCGACCATATCCCTGATCGGGTGACACGGACCCATATTGCCAAAACGCTGGTAGAAAAGGGGATTGTGACGCGTCCGCAACAGGCTTTTGATAAATACATCAAGGAAGGTAAGAAAGCCTATGTCAAATTTGATGGCTTGAGTCTGGAAGATACCATTCAGGTAATTCATGAAAGTGGCGGCTTCGCCGTGCTGGCACATCCGACCAAATATGATTTATCTGCGACCAATATTCGCTACCTGATCGAGATCTTTGCCAAGTTCGGTGGAGATGCCGTCGAGCTGCCACCGGCGATTGAACCAAGTTCCACCCGGCAGATGGTGGATCGAATGATTACTGAATATGATCTTAAAGTTTCGATTGGCAGTGATTTTCATGGCGATCACATGCCCTGGATTAAACTGGGCAATGTCCCGAGTCTTAAACCGGGGCAGGTCGGGATTTGGGAGAGTTTTGTTTAGTCATTCCTTTACCTCGATCTTTTTCATTTGAGAGAAGATTTTCCCTTCGCTACTAATAACAAAGGGCGAGGAGAGAATTATAAATTAAAGCAAATTATGATCTTGAGCCTGAATCGGTGGTGGCGTCGGTTTACCTAAAGTCCCTAACAGTTCAATTTCAATCGTACGTACCATCGAGTCCAGCGGCAAGTCATTACTCTGAGTACCAAAAGGCTCTTCAATTTCCGAACTTAGAGCATCTAATCCTAAAAAGGTATAAGCCAAAATTCCAACCAGTAAAGGCGTAAACAGACCAAGCGTTGAACCTAAACTAAAAGGTAAAATAAAACAGAAAAAATAGACGGTACGATTGAGCAAGACCGAATAGGCAAAAGGCAAAGGCGTCGTCGCAATCCGGTCACAACCAGTCTGGACAATACTTAGTTCAGCGACATGATTATTCATCTGCATATAGATGATATCGGAGATTTCACCTTCTTTAAGCGCCTGCATTAACTCCCATTGAATCAGGCTTAAGGTATATTGCGGCGCATTGGCCTGCTGATAGAGTTGGGTCACCGCCTGCTGGCTCATGCCGCTGGTTTCAACCAGTTCAGTCGGATTGGCTGTTTGATGGCGTAGGCGATCGCGGAGTACATTGGCAAAGACAATCACATGCTGAATCACACGCTCACGGCGACCTTGGGACAGCATCCTGCAATCACGGTCAAAATGACGTGAATTGGCAATTAGAATTCCCCAAAGTTTGCGCGCTTCCCACCAGCGGTCATAACAGGCCGAGTTCTTAAATCCGAGAAAGATCGACAGCACGACTCCAATCAGGGTGAAGCCGACCAGAGGTAATTCTGGAAAATGAAAATAACCAATATGTGACAAGCCACCAATGATGGCTGACATCAGCATCACCACGCCTAAAGGCGGTAAAACTTTAGGCAAAATCGTCCCCCGCCAGGAAAACAGCAGTTTAAAAACAGTCGGCTGGTCACGTACGATCATTTATTGGAATCATCACAATTTTTTTCATGATCTTGTGGAGTTGTGCCTGCTTTGTCAAGTGCTATTCAATACTGCATTTCCGGTTTGATGAGTTGCTGCTCAGCAAAGGAAAAACTGCCCTCCAAAGCGATAATGCAATGGTCAATTAAATGGATATCCACCAGCTGGCAAGCCTGTTGAATCTGACGGGTCAATGCCAGGTCAGCCTTGGAGGGAGAGGGGCGGCCCAGCGGATGATTATGCGCAATAACAATCGAAGTCGCCTGTTGGCTAATGGCATAACGCAGCAATTGATTAATAGAAATATCACATGCATTGATGGAGCCATAAAATAGTTTTTTAAAGGCGATTTTTCTTAGACTGGCATCCAGACACAGTACGGCAAACACTTCCTGAGTTTCACCGAGCAGTTCAAATCGTAAATAATCTCTCAGCCGCTTGGAATTGGTGAATTCCAGTGCATCCTGTTTCAGGTGTTCGGCAATGTAACGCCGTCCGAGTTCCTTGACGGCCATCAGTTGAGTATATTTACTGATGCCCATGCCATGAAACTGGCTGACTTCCTGTAAAGGTGCATCGAGCAACGCAGTCAAATGACCAAAATGCTGAATCAGCAAACGCGCCAGATCAACTGCCGAATGTTGCTGGGAACCGGAGCGTAGAAAAATAGCCAGTAGCTCGGCATCGGACAGACTTTCTGCGCCATATTGAATTAAGCGTTCTCGCGGCCGTTCTTGTTCCGGCCAGTTTTTAATAGAAAATTGCATAGTTATTAGACTTATTTATTATGAATTATCAGTTTTCCCGCAAGCTGATCTCTTGGGGATGCGATTATTTAATGCTATTGTGAGCCCCACTGCAACAGCAAGGTAATCTGTTCGTGAGCTTTGATCTAAGTGTAATTCCTCATAAAAATATCATTTTGGCCGTTACTGGCGGTATTGCTGCCTATAAAAGTGCAATTCTGGTTCGTCGTCTGAAAGATGCCGGATTTGATGTGCGGGTCGTCATGACTCACGGTGCACAGGCTTTTATTACACCTTTAACCTTTCAAGCCTTATCGGGCAATCCTGTACATACCGAATTGCTGGATACTGAAGCAGAAGCCGGCATGGGCCATATCGAGCTGGCACGTTGGGCAGATCTGTTGCTGGTAGCGCCGGCCAGCTGTGATACCTTGGCAAAATTTGCCGCAGGTCTGGCTGATGATCTCTTAAGTACTTTATATCTGGCAACAAAAGCACCCGTCTGGGTAGCACCTGCCATGAACCAGCAAATGTGGGCAGCCAAAGCAACGCAGCGTAATCTTGCGACACTGATCGAAGATGGTGTGCATGTGATCATGCCGGACGCGGGTTCACAGGCTTGTGGGGATGTAGGTTTGGGTCGGATGCCTGAGCCGGAAGATTTAGCCCGACAGGTGACTGAATATTTTCATAAAGCTCAACGTGCGATTGCGGAAAAATTTGGCCTGCTTGCGGGTAAACAAGTCACGATTACCGCAGGCCCGACTCGCGAAGCGATTGATCCGGTGCGTTATATTTCCAATCACAGTACCGGGAAAATGGGCTTTGCACTGGCTGCAGCCTGTTATGCAGCCGGAGCAAATGTCACCCTGATCGCAGGTCCGGTCAGTCTGGATACCCCGAATGGCGTAAAACGTAAGAATGTTTCTTCTGCTGTGCAAATGCTGAATGAAAGTATGCAAATGCTGGAAAATGGTTGCGATATCTTTATTGCGACAGCTGCAGTAGCCGATTATCGTGTGGCAGAAGTAGCCGAGCATAAAATCAAGAAAGCCGGTGATGAACTGAATGTCGCTTTAGTGAAAAATCCGGATATTGTCGCCACCATTGCCCAGCAGGAAAAACGTCCATTTATGGTCGGCTTTGCTGCAGAAACCCGCAATATTGAAGAATATGCTGCCGGAAAGCTGGTCGCGAAAAAGCTGGATATGATTGCCTGCAATGACGTTTCACGTACGGATATCGGTTTTGCTTCGGATGAAAATGCCATGACAGTATTCTTTGCCGAGCATTATCAGCTAGACAAACGTGATCTGGAAAAAGCCTCCAAGCAGGAGATTGCCCAGCAGTTGATCGAAGCCATTCATGATGCCTTACATCGTGATCCATCCAGTGATGATGATTTTTAAAACGATCTGTATCGAAAAAACCCTGAATCCATCAGGGTTTTTTTATAGCTGATTTTTTATCATTAATTCAAAAAAACTATAGAAACCATAAATATTTAGTCTTAATCGAAGCGCTGTTTGTTTATTGTTTTTGCAAAAAAGCATAAAATGGATCACAGAATAAGCAAAGATAAAAATACTGCATATATCGGCTATAAGCAGGAAGTGGAAAGAAAAAAGAGGGGGCGCTATGAAAAAAATCATGATGTTATGGATGGTCGCCTGTCTGGCTGGATGCAGTTATTTTGTCTCGATGGATGAACTGGCCAGAAATATTCAAACGCAGATGCAACGTGAATTTAATTCCAATCGAGATTATCAACACTATCGGTTTACCGTGAAAAAGGTCAAAATTGTCCAGCGTCAGGGGAATGAGTTTCAGGCCATTTCTCATCTGAATTATCAGGGCGAGGAATATCCCATTCATGTAAAAGTCTTTAAGGTAGATGGCGGGTATAGTTGGTCGATTGAAGATGATGCCTTTGCTTTTATTGATGAAATTGAAATTGAAAAATATCGTCAGCAACTGGATCGAGAATTACAGCAACTGGCCTCAGCCTTGGATGATCTAGAACCTGTAGATGAACCGAACCAGAATGTCTCCGGCTCTCTGATTACACCAGTGGCTGAACCCGCATTACAAGATGTTTCTTATCAGGAAGAGCCAATTCCGGTCGGCAATATCACGGCGTATACGCAATAACTCATGCGCAATCGCTATAAAAAAGCACCGATGATCGGTGCTTTTCTGTTTAGGACTCAACTTGTTGATGTTCACGTACATAATCTTCGGTACGCTGCATCGCTTCCTGAATATTAAAAAGTGCAGTCTCTACATCTTTCAAGGTTTTGGCATTACCACCGCTTAAAGCCTGACGCCATTTACGTGCACCCGGCAAATTCTGGAACAGTCCTAAAATATGACGGGTAATAATGGATAAAGGTGCACCTTCGGCCATGCGCTGGGCAATATAAGGCAGCATCTGTTGCATAATGTCAAAACGGTCTGGTGCATCCAGATTCCATAACTGGCCCAGTTCAGCCAGTAAGTAAGGATTATGATAGGCTTCGCGGCCAATCATCACGCCATCCACATGTTTGAGATGTTCCAGCGTTTCGGCATAGGTTTTAATTCCGCCGTTGATCTCGATGAGCAGATCAGGACGATCCTGTTTTAAACGGTAGACATCTTCATAACGTAGGGGTGGCACGTCGCGGTTTTCTTTAGGTGATAGACCTTTTAATAAGGCAATCCGCGCATGCACGATAAAATTATTGCAGCCGGTTTTGGCCACGGTATCGACAAAATGCAGCATCTCTTCATAAGATTGCATATCATCAATTCCGATCCGGTGTTTTACGGTCACTGGAATATCCACCGCATGACGCATTTCAGTAATACATTCTGCGACTAGATCAGGCTCCGCCATCAGACAGGCACCAATTTTATTATTTTGTACCCGGTCACTTGGGCAACCTACATTTAAATTGACTTCGTTATAGCCCCAGTCCTGCGCCATCTTGGTACAGATTGCCAGATCTTTTGGACTCGAGCTGCCGAGTTGCAAAACGATTGGCTGCTCTTCCGCATTAAAGTCCAAATGACGTTTGGCATCACCATAAATGATCGCACCTGTGGTGACCATTTCAGTGTACATAATCACATTCGGGTTAAACAGACGTGCAAAGAAACGATAATCTTTGGTGGTCCAATCCATCATTGGCGCAACACTGATTCGTGGTTGAAGTTTATTTTCAATGGTGGTCAGATCAGTCATTCAAAATCACGCCTTAACGAAATGGAAGAAAGAAGAAGCAATNNTAGAAATAAGGAGAATAATCATGTTGTTATTGGAGGAAATTTATAAAAGCCATAAAGCACAAAATTCGGCACATTTTAATTTAAGAATTCATCGGGGCTTAGGCTGGTTTAAAAAATCGCTAGACCTGGATCAGGATCTGGATTTTAAGTTTATCAGCCTGTGGATCAGCTTTCAGGCGATTTATGCAGATGAGAGTGATCTAGTTCAAGATCAAAGCAAGCTACAGCAGTTTCTGGAAATGCTCTGCCAAAAGGATCTGGATCAGAAAATTAATCATATTCTCTGGGACAAATACCACCAGCCGATTCGCTCACTCTTGGCCAATCCCTATGTGGAACAAAGCTTTTGGGATTATCGCCATCAGAAAATTAGCCTGGAAAGCTGTCAAGCCGATCTGGAAGCACAGAAACAGAATATAGAGAATGCTTTAAAAGAACGAAATTCTGTTGAAATTTTAGCTGGAATATTTCAGCGTTTATCTACCTTGCACCATCAGATAATGCAGGGTGGCGCCACGTATCACAGCTCGCTGAATTATAAATCATTAGAGGAGAGCTGCCGAATTCTGGCAGCCTTATTGCCGGTTTTTATCTGTATTTTATTAGAAAACTCACAAACTCTTGATCTGAATAAGCCTTATTATCCGGCGGCGCAAGTCAGCTAGATATAGTCAAAATACTTATGCAGTTATGCGGGCCTGATGCCATTGATCCAGCAGGGCGAATAGAGTGGCACACAGAGCTAGCCCGAGTCCTGCCAGACAGGTCATGCTCCAGCCACCGTGATGCCAGGCATAAACCCCTAAGGCTGAACCACATGCACCACCAATAAAATACAAGGTCATATAGAGTGAATTGACCCGTGATTTGGCATCCGGGCGCAGGCGGAAAATTACGTTCTGGTTACAGCTGTGCGTAATCGCGAGCCC
>DFCG01000034.1:6769-7225 GCA_002367455.1 Acinetobacter sp. UBA3060
GTTTTGATATGGCCACGATCGGCCCATTTACCAATGAACTGCGTAGAAAGTGCGCCAAATACACCGACCAGCGTGACCAGTCCCACCATGACATCAGAAAGCTGAAAAGGTTCCTGCGTCAACAGCAGAGCGATGGTGGAGAACAACATACTCATGGCAGCAAAAGCACAGGCGCCAGTAAGTGAACGCAATACCAGACGTGGTTCCTGCTTGAGTAATATCCCCATAGATTTAAAAATTGCTGCATAGCTGATTCTCAGACGTGGCAGGCTCGGTAGTTTTCCTTTCAAATAAAAACTTAAGGCCAGCATGCTTATACCACTGACGATATAAATCATTTTCCAATGAAACAGGTCGGAAAGTAATCCGGCAATACTGGTCGAGAGCAGAATACCGACCAGCAAGCCACTCATCAGGAAGCCCACCACTTCTCCGGTTTTTTCCGGTTTGACCGCC
>DFCG01000033.1:0-4427 GCA_002367455.1 Acinetobacter sp. UBA3060
CAATTGCTGGGTCGTCCTTATAGCATTACCGGACGAGTGCAATATGGTGATCAGATTGGTCGAACTATTGATTTCCCGACCATTAATGTACGGCTTAACCGTCATAAGCCCTGCCTCAAGGGAATTTATGGGGTTGAAGTCATTTGCGAAACCCTATCCTTAAAAGACAAGGTAAAAGCCGATTCTGCAGCGCAAACAGGCATTGCAGGTTATGACCCCACTGCTCTGTTTGGGGCAGGTCATGTCGGCACACGTCCAGCCATCAAACAAGCACATCCAGAGTGGCGATTAGAAGTACATTTTCCAGATGTTTCTGCTAATCTGTATGGCCTGTTGATGCGGGTGACGTTCTTAAACTATTTACATGGCGAAAAGGACTATCCTTCGCTTGAAGCGCTAAAAGCCGGAATTGATGATGATGTCGAGAAACTGCTTGAGTTTCGTCGAAATCACCCCACATTTCCCTTTTAATATCCCATATTTTTATTGTAAAACGTGTCAGTGACATAACTGATTAGATTGGAAGACGACTTGCATGAGCGATAAGCAAACTCCTGAAAATGCAGTGGACTATAAAGCCACGCTAAACCTCCCAGGTACTGACTTTGCAATGAAAGCAAATTTGGCAGTACGTGAAGCGAAATGGTTAGAAGAGTGGTATGCCGACAACATTTATCAGCAGATTCGTGAATCGCGTATTGGCAAGAAAAAATACGTGCTTCATGACGGCCCTCCTTATGCCAATGGTCAAATCCATTTGGGTCATGCAGTCAATAAAGTACTCAAAGACATCATTATCAAAAGCCGTGTCATGGATGGTTTTGATGCGCCATATGTACCAGGCTGGGACTGTCATGGTTTACCAATCGAACTCAAAGTCGAAGAAAAAGTCGGTAAAGTCGGCGTAAAAGTGGATGCATCTACCTTCCGTAAAGCCTGCCGTGAATATGCCTACACCCAAGTTGAGCTTCAAAAGAAAGACTTCGTACGTATGGGCGTATTCGGGGATTGGGACAATCCTTACTTAACGATGAACTTCAAACAAGAAGCTGACATCGTACGTTCATTGGGTGCAATCGCGAAAGCAGGTCATATCGAGCCAGGTCTGAAACCAGTCAACTGGTGTTTAGACTGTGGTTCATCACTCGCTGAAGCTGAAGTTGAATACGAAGATAAAAAATCTGACGCAATTGACGTCGGTTTCACGGTTGTAGACCTTGCTGATTTATCTGCACGTGTCGGCGTAGAAATCGCTGATCGTACGGATATCGTGATTTGGACAACAACGCCTTGGACCATGCCTGCCAACCAAGCGGTTGCATTACACGCTGAACTTGAATACCAACTGGTGAAAGCAATTGGTGAAGACAAAGCATCACAAAACTTCATCCTTGCGAAATCATTGGTTGAGTCTGCAACTCAGCGTTATGGCTTTACTGCATTTGAAGTGCTTGCTGAATTCACAGGTGCAAAACTTGAGAATTTAGTTCTTCAACATCCTTTAATTGCTGAACGCCAAGTGCCAGTGATCTTGGGTGAACACGTCACCGATGCTAGCGGTACAGGTGCAGTACATACCGCACCGGGCCACGGTGTGGACGACTATAAAGTTGGTTTACAGTACAACTTAAAAGTAGAAAACCCAGTCGGCGGTAATGGTGTGTATTTACCGACTTCGCCAATCTTCCCGGGCGAGCATATCTACAAAGCCAATCCAAAAATTATTGCAGCATTAACTGAAGCAACCAAGCTTTGGGCACATGTAGTGATCAAGCATAGCTACCCGCATTGCTGGCGCCATAAAACCCCGATTATCTTCCGTGCGACACCACAATGGTTTATCAGCATGGATGCTAAAGGTCTACGTCAAAATGCCTTGAATGCGATTGAAAACGAGATCAGCTTTGTACCGGACTGGGGTAAAAACCGTATCCAAGCGATGATTGAAGGTCGTCCGGATTGGTGTATCTCACGTCAACGTACTTGGGGCGTGCCAATTCCGTTCTTCGTACACAAAGACACCAATGAATTGCANNACCCCACAAGACATCATTAAAGATATGGGTGCAGACGGCTTACGCTTCTGGATCGCATCTGCGGATTACCGTTATGAAATGACCGCAGGTAAAGAAATCTTTAGCCGTGCGTCTGACGGTTACCGTCGTATCCGTAACACGCTTCGTTTCTTACTTGCTAACCTGAATGGCTTCAAACCATCAACAGATGCGCTTCCTGTAGATCAATTGATCGCGCTGGATCAATACATTCTGCAACGTGCATCTGAAGTGCAAGAAACCATTAAGAAAGCATACGAAGATATGAACTTCCATATCGTAACGACTGCTCTGACTAATTTCTGTATCAATGACTTGGGTGGTTTCTACTTAGACATCATCAAAGACCGTCAATACACCACGAAAGCGGATTCGCAAGCACGTCATTCTGCACAAACTGCGTTGTATCACTTGGTACAAGCATTCGTGCGTTGGATGTCACCAATCCTGAGCTTCACTGCACAAGAAGCTTGGCCGTTAATTCCTGAGCAATCAGAGAAATACGTGTTCACGGCTGAATGGTATGATATTCCTGTGGCTTCAACTGCAAATGTAGTATCTGAAGCTGAATGGCAAACGCTCATTGCCGTGAAATCTGCAGTAAACAAATTCATTGAAACTGCACGTACCGCGAAAACTGTCGGTTCTAACTTGTCTGCCAAAGTTGAACTTTGGGCAAATGCCGAATTAAAAGCAGTGCTAGATAAGTTAAGTGATGAGCTTCGTTTCGTACTGATCACATCACAAGTGATCGTCAATGAGTTTGATGCAGCACAAGGTGAAGCGTCTGATCTTGAAGGCTTAAATGTGAAAGTTTCAGCGGCTGATGGCGAAAAATGTGTACGTTGCTGGCATGTATTACCAGATGTAAATACACATTCTGCACATCCTGGTCTATGCGGTCGTTGTATCATCAACCTTCCTACAGGCCAAGGCGAAGAGAGAAAATATGCCTAATACCCACACGAAAAAGGGCTTATTCCAGTTCTATCCCCATAATTTATGGTGGGTTGGGCTGGCCATTCTGGCGATCATTCTGGATCAATGGACCAAATGGATTGCAGTGACAAATCTGAATTATGCAGATCCTGTTCCTGTGCTGCCCTTTTTAAATTGGACACTGCTACATAACTATGGCGCTGCCTTTAGTTTCCTGTCCGATGCTGGTGGTTGGCAACGCTATTTCTTTACTTCACTGGCAGGTTTAGTGTCTGTGATCTTCGTGTTTTGGCTGATGCGTATGCCAAAAGATATGAAAATCTTGCCGTTGGCGATTGCCCTGATTCTGGGTGGTGCTATCGGTAATTTAATCGACCGGGTCAGCCTCGGCTATGTGGTCGATTTTATTCATGTATATTACCAGAACAGCCACTTCCCTGCGTTCAATATTGCAGACAGTGCCATTACTGTAGGCACTATTCTGATGCTGATTGATACCTTTTTCTTAGAAAAACATCGAATTCAACAGGCGAAAGCACAACATGACTGATTTTATTCATCCTAACGAAGAAACCCGGGTTGCAGACGGTTCTAAAGTCGAGCTGCACTTTTCTGTTGCTATCGAAAATGGCGTGGAAATTGACAATACCCGTAGCCGTGAAGAACCGGTCAGCCTGGTAATTGGCGATGGTAATTTACTGCCTGGTTTTGAAAAAGCACTGTTTGGTTTACGTGCTGGTGACCGTCGTACGGTGAGCCTGCCACCAGAAGATGCTTTTGGTCCTTGGAATCCGGAAAATATCCAGAAATTTGATACGGTGAAGTTCGGAGAACGTCCGATCGAAGGTCACATGATCGAGTTTGAAGACAAAGCCAAAGCCACCCTGTATGGCGTGGTGAGATCGGTGAATGATGACATTACTGAAGTGGACTTTAACCATCCATTGGCAGGCAAAAACATCACCTTTGAAGTGGAAATCTTCAAAGTGACACCTGCGGGTCAGCAAGGCATTAAACTGATGTAAGACATCAGCTAATTAACTGATTTTAAAAAAGCTCCTTCGGGAGCTTTTTTATATTCCGGATACAAATCATCTCTAGTCACCTTCCTGAAATCTGATTAATTTAATTTGATGATCAGACCCGAAGAAAGGATGAAACATGAAAATTTATATTGTAGTTGGAAGTGTGCGTGAGGGACGTACCGCGATTAAAGTAGCGCACTGGGTACTGCAGGAAATTAAAAGTTATGCCTTTAGCACTTTAGAAACTGAAATTGTCGATCTAAAAGAATGGGATCTTCCGCTNNTTCCAAGGCAATGAATTTGATAATAAAAACTTAAAAGCTGTGGTGGATAGACTGATTCAATATGTCAGTGCTTAATGACTGGACGACAGCCCTGTACGTTTTAGCCTACATGCAGCGCAGAGTTT
>DFCG01000033.1:4482-5380 GCA_002367455.1 Acinetobacter sp. UBA3060
AATCAACAGGACGTTGACAGATTAGACAGGAGTCAGATCTGAGAAGCAAATCCAGAAAAGCCTCGACAGGATGTTGAGGCTTTTCTGTTTAAACTTTAGGTTTAACTAGAGTAGTGATCGGAATGCATCAAACATCAACCTTAAAGCCGAGATCAACATCACAGGCGGCCTGCCCTCCCCGGATCTCCCAATTTTCTAGTGCACTTTCTCTCAGATGAATCAGAATATAATCTGCAGGAATGCCGATTTCTCCGAGACTTTTGACCATCTGCTGATACAAATTGCGCTTGGTCTCCAGACTGCGGCCAGCAAAACAGTCAATACTGATCAAGGTAAAATATTCAGGCTGAGCTAAATGGCTCATATAATGAAAACGATGCGCTTCATGCACGACCAGACGAATATTACGATCATATTCAGGCAGCTGAAAGGCAGTTTTCACACAATGAAATACGCTGTTAAGCAATTGTTCCTCAACTGCTTGAGGATATTGTTGCCGAACTTCAATTTGAATCGTAGGCATAGGAGTTTCCTTTTTATTATTTTATGGACGTTTTTATTTATATCAGTTGATGCATATCAAAAGAGTTTTCTCTCGCTAACATACAGCAAAATCATCACCGCAGTTTATGATTTGGTCAGATGATCATTTTGAAACAGTATTTTTAAAATTATCTTTTAAAATTCGGCTGTCGGCTTTGACCTACAATCCATGCAGTTAAACTGCCCTATTGCGTTGTATCGCTTCAGGCTATATTCAGATCATACCAAGACAGGAAGTCTTGTAAGAAAAATAAAAAAATTCACGTAGCAGGATGCTGATCGGTATAACAGACATTATACCTTTAACAGAATATGAAAAGGCCTTCACAGGATGTAGAGGCCTTTTTCTTTCATG
>DFCG01000033.1:5399-6124 GCA_002367455.1 Acinetobacter sp. UBA3060
ATTAAATCTGAAGGAGAAATTACCGGAGTCCAATCCAGTGCCGGGGCTTCAAATTCAGGTCGGGTACTGTGATCAGGAATGGGCTTGCCATCATAATGATTGCCATTAGACACTAACGGATAACCATAATTTTTAGCTTTGACAATCTTGTTCAGTTCATCGCCGCCTTTCGGTCCCATTTCGATCACCCAAAGCTGCCCTTTCGGATCAAAAGCCATGCCTAGAGGATTACGATGTCCGAGACTCCAGACCTGCTGGGCAATTTTACCCTGAGTCATAAACGGATTATCGGCAGGGATTGAGCCATCATCATTCAGGCGAATAATTTTACCGGCATTAGATTGCATGTCCTGTGCAGGATCAAATTGCTGACGCTCTCCTGAACTGATCCATAACTTACCATCCGACCCGAATATAATCCGATGGGCATAATGTCCCTGGCCTGAAAATTTCGGAACTTGCGTCCAGATCCGTTCAATTTGTGTGAGTTGAGGAGTGGCTTGATTTAGGTCCAGTTTGCCACGAATCACCACTGCACCATATCCGCCTTGGCCTTGTTCGGCATAGCTCAGATATACCCACCGATTCTTTGCAAAATCTGGATGCAAGGCTACTTCACCTAAGCCACCCTGGCCTCCATATGCGACTTGAGGTATACCTTTAACTTCAATTTTTTTCTTGGTTTTTGGATCAAAGAGCTGCAATTTTCCTTTGCGCTCAGTAAT
>DFCG01000033.1:6159-6407 GCA_002367455.1 Acinetobacter sp. UBA3060
ATTCTCTGCATGACAGGCAGTAAATGCTAAAGCACAACAACTGAGTAGAATTTTTATTTTAAATTGCGACAACATTATCTTCTCCATACTGATTTATTGTCCAAATTAACATCAAGATACAGAGTTTCTGGTCTAAATTCAGCATAGAAAAGTAAATAAATATATTTTAAAAATTATAAATAGAATTTATTTTAATAAAGAATTAGTGTCTAAGCTTTCCACTAAATCCCACGCATAAAAAAAATCCC
>DFCG01000194.1:0-5180 GCA_002367455.1 Acinetobacter sp. UBA3060
TCCACCAAGACATTGGTAGTGATCTGGTTTTTGTTAATAGTGAGCTGTCCAGTCGGTGTCGGGTTACCCGGTGAGTCACTGGTAATATTGAGTTCCATCTGTACTTTGCCATCTGGCGTAATGCTTGGTGTAACATCCAGACTTAGCGTAGCATCAATAAATTCCGTAGTAGATACTGCATTCGCACCACCACCCTCTGCTGACTGATACGGAATTTGAGAACCAGAGGCAACAGTTGCTTTCTGCTTGTCTGCAGTCAGTACTTTAGGGGTAGAAATCACCTCACCATAGCCATCTGCCTGAAGTGCAGAAAGCTCAAGATCCAGCATAAAATCAGAAAGGCTGATCAAACCAAAGGCAATACGACTGGCACCTGAACTGGTTACCCCCAAATCCACATTTAAGTTATCTGGTCTTTGAATATCGTAGGTCCAGCGACCTGTTTCACTATCTAGTTCTGGCTCTCTAAGATCCCATAACGTCGTGTCACTACCACCGACCAGAAGATTATTATTGTTGGTAATTCCTTGAGACAGAATCCCCCACTTCACTCCCATTTCTTTGGTGAAGTCCGTGGTAGCTCGCACAATACGTGCTTCAACCATTACCTGCTTTACCTGTACATCGAGCAGATCTACCATATTACGGATTTTATCAATAAAAGGCTGGGTATCATTCACAATAATAGTATTGGTTCGTGCATCAATAGACACAGAGCCACGTGAACTCAATAAGCTTTCTCTCTCATCATTATTTGTAGTGTTACTCGAACTACCTGAACTAGATGCGCCTTTATTCTGCGTAATCAGTTTCTCAATATCAGCGGCTTTGGCATAACTGAGCTGCATATATTCCGTTTGGATAGGCGCAAGTGCAACACTCTGCTTAATCGCCTTAGCTTCTTCCTCTTCAGCCTTTATCAGCTCTGTAACTGGTGCGATCCAGATCACATTGCCATTGCGCCGTTTATCCAGATTTTTGGTTTTCAGCACAATATCCAGCGCCTGATCCCAAGGTACCTCTTTCAAGCGCAAAGTAATATTGCCTTGTACACTGTCTGCGGCCACCATATTAATATCAGTGAAGTCAGCTAAAAGCTGTAAAACACGACGGACTTCGATATCCTGGAAATCTAAGGAAATTTTCTTGCCGGTATAAGCCACAGTTTTAGGACGTAATGGGCTCTTAGCTTCCGGACGTTTCAGACTAATGGTCAGCTTGTTATCCGTCTGGTAAGCCATATATTCATAGCTTTCCGCAGACTGGATGGTAATCACGCCTGAGCCATTTTGATTCACGGCATCCACACTCGATACAGGCGTTGCGAAATCAGTCACATTAAGACGGCGAGTCAAATGAGAAGGAATCTTGGAACCTAAAGTCCGCACAATGACTTTGGTACCCTGCTGCTGTACATCAACCGGTGTATTATTGCCTGCCAGATCAATCACCACTTGGCCTTCACCTTGCGCACCGCGCTGAAAACCAATATTACTGATCCCCTGAGCGATTTGTTGTTGCACAGGTTGAGCCATTACAACAGGAGTTGCCGAGTTAATCTTAAGAATAAAAGTATTGCCTTCCACGCGTGTCGTAAAGGCACCTGCATCCGCCAGATTAACCGTCAGACGAGCGCGCTGCGCATCCGAAGTGACATCCACTGAACTGGCTTCACGTGTTGCCACCGGAATACTGCTTTGTTTTAAATTCTGTTGTGCCTTGTCAAAGTCCAGAATCAAACGTGACGGTGATTCTAATTGGTAGGCCTGTGGTTGTGGTGGCAAACCATTGAACATCACCCGAATCTCAGTTCCTTGTCCAGGAAGCTGCATGGGTACTACATTGGTCATTGAAACCTGTGCACTAGCCGCTTGCATCACCGCAATCGCAACAGCACCCATGGAAAACTGACGAAACACACGATTCATTGTATTAACATCCCCAAAAATAAATTCTTTAATACTCTTATTCATTGTTATTCCTTTAAAACTTATGGCGCCGGCCCGATAAGAACCAAACTTCGCGGACGTTCCACATATCCCTCACGGCCATCTGGAATAATCTCAATCAAATCGATTTGTGTTGGTGTAATTCCAACCACACGACCATGATTAAGTCCCATATAGCTACCACGTTGAATCCGCTCAACCTCACCATCAGGCGTCTGGATTAAAGCCAGAATTTGTCCTGCCTGATTGCGCATACTGCCTTTCATGGTCAATGTTTCGAGCGGATAACTTTCTAGCGGTTGCAGTTGACGTGATAGGTTTGGATAAACCCGTTTCCCCGCCATAATTTTCAGTTCAGCAGCCAGAGAGCTTGGTAAAAAAGGGCTTTTGATCTGATGTGCTGCATAGTTGAAGGTTTCAACTGGCATAAAATCAGGAGCCGGTTCAATTGGCAAAGGTGGCTGATTACGAATATTAGCCATTTCCTGATTGACTGCATCAATGCGTGAATCGCATCCCAACAATAAAAACCCAAGTGTTAAAGCTGAAGTAATTTTAATGTTCTTCATTACTGTGCCCCCTGAGTAGTGCTATTAGCTTCAGGCTGTGCTGCAGCACCTTCAGCATTACCGACATAACGGTAAGTTTTGGCTTTTACCACATAATCAATGACTGGAATTTCAGATTTTTTCTCTTTATTTTCAGTACCGGTAATGGTGAAATCATGCAGCGTTACAATACGCGACAAGCCGGCAATACTGCTGACAAAAGAGCCAAAAGCGTGATAATCCCCAGTCGCTTCAATTGCAATCGGCTGTTCAATAAAGAACTCTTGTTTAATTTCAGGCTCTAGACGAATATTTTTAAACTTCAGGCCTGAATTCACACCGCTCAGGTTAATATCTTCAACCAGACCCGGAATCTCAGTTTCTTTCGGTAACTGTTCTAACTGCTGGTTAAAACGGGCTTCCATTTCCTGAAGCTGGATTTGATATTGTTGTAAGTTGCGTAATTTGGATTCTTTTTCACGGAATTCATTCAGCAGGTTTTGTTCCTGGGTACTGGCTTGTGAAATCGATTCAATCGTGCTTCTGATCATAACGAAGTAAATCACCGCAAATGCCAGCGCAGCAATAAAAATCCAGCAAGTAATTTTGACCGATAAAGGCCAGCTACCATAGTTATTTGGATCTAATGTATTGAATTGCTGAAAAAACTTTTCAACAGTCATTTTGTTTTTGGGTACAGCGACGACATCCTGGCTGAACTCATCGAATTCTTCATTACTCATGATGATGCCCCCGTAGTTGTAGCGACTGCTTGTTGTTCTTCGTTAAGTACTGGCTGAGCGATCTGATCCAGATCTACCGTCACGGTAAAACTACCATAGGACTCTTCCACACGTGGAATAATAGAGCTCGGTGCCTTTTCTTTTGCTTCTTCAGCCACTAGGAAAGCGTTCATAAAGGCATTTCGATACCAAGATGAAGCTTCCAGATTACGGAGCAGTTCTGCGACCGTATTTGGACTCTCAGCTCGACCTTCAATAGTAAACTTGTCACCGATACGCTGGAATTTGGTGATATACATATTGCTTGGGGTCACCCGTACAATTTCATCAATCAAATGCACCGCAATCGGACGCTGAGTTTGTAGACCCTGAATCAGTTTCATCCGTTCAACAATCGCATTACGCTGTTCTTGTAAACCTTCAAGCGCCTTTAACTGCACATCCAAATTCTGGTTAGTACTTTGAATCAGCTGATTGGCCTGCTCCTGATCTTGAAGCTTGTGATCATAATAAAACCAGGTTGAACCCGCTGCCGCTAATCCCAAGAAAAGCGCCCCCACGCAGATTGCCACGAATTCATTATTTCTTTTAATTCTTAGCTCATCACGCCAAGGAAGTAAGTTAATTCTTGCCATTAATCAAAACTCCTTAATGCCAAACCGCATGCAACCATGAGTGATGACGCGTCATTTTCAATTTTTTTAATATCAATTTGAGGAGAAAAGCCCATTTGCAAAAATGGATTCGCGATCGTGACACGGTAACCGAGTTTTTGTTGTAATAATTTTGCCAGACCTGGAATATTGGCATTCCCGCCGGCCAGTAAAATATGGTCAATCTCATTAAACTGAGAAGATGAAAAGAAGAATTGCAATGAACGGGCTGCCTGTTGTACCACGGCATCCAGGAATGGCTCTAGCACTTCAATATCATAATCATCCGGTAAAGCACGGGTTTTTTTAGCACGTCCAGCTTCTTCAAAGGATAATCCATAGCGATTCTGAATTTCCTGAGTCAATTGCTTGCCGCCAAACACCTGCTCACGGGTATAAATAATCTTGTTGTTCTGCATGACCGACAAGGTGGTCATACTATGACCAATGTCTAAAATACCAACCGTATTGACCCCCATCGGTAAAGTATCCGAAAATACTTTAAAGGCATTTTCCAGCGCAAAACTTTCTACATCTGCAATTTTAGGCGTTAGACTACTAATCTCTAAAACCTCAGAACGTGCTTCGACATTTTCAATTCGAGTAGCGACCAGCAGCACATTGACCCGGTTCGGATTGGAAAGACGGTCTGGCAGAACTTCAAAGTCCAGACTCGCTTCATCGAGTGGAAAAGGAATGTATTGTTCCGCATCTTCACGAATCTGAACTTCACGTTCGTCATCCGACATGTCTGCATCCATCTCAATGATTTTGGTAATGACCATTGAAGTAGGAATGGCAAAAGCGGCCTGATTCGACTGGGTATTGCCCAAATTAATTGCACGCCCAAGGGCATCAGCGACTGCTTCTGGGTTTAAGATGTTTTTTTCAACAACACTGTTTTCCGATAATGGGATCAAAGCATAGCTTTCTACCCAGTAACGGCCACTTTTTACAGAAAGTTCTAAAACCTTAACAGAAGTCGAACTAATATCGACTCCTATTAACCCCTTATTTGGTTTACGATATAACCTGCGCACAATACACTTCCTATTATTTTTTTGTCCCCAATTCAATCTAACTTACCAATTGGTCCAGTCTATAATTTTATATAGATACAATAACTCATCTAACAATATGGATATCGACAGGATATACTGACCGGTAATTAGTTCGCCATTAGCTCTTATTAAAACTTACTTGTTATGAAAAAGCTATCTTGTTCAGGCCTTGTTCATCCATTTTTTTTGATCATTATCATTATACTGATCTCAATTCCGATGGGTT
>DFCG01000194.1:5221-12064 GCA_002367455.1 Acinetobacter sp. UBA3060
TATGTCAATAAAATTTTCTTGGGAAAAAATGCTTACGGCATCGCAGCAGCAGCTAAAATTTACTATAACAAGAGTTTAGAAGAGCTTTCAATTGCACAAATGGCCATGATCTCTGGTCTGCCTAAAGCCCCCTCTCGATACAATCCGGTCGCCAATCCCAAGCGCGCCTTGGAACGTCGTAACTGGATTTTGGGGCGTATGCTGCAATTGGGCTATTTAAATCAAAGCCAGTATCAGCAAGCCATTGCTGAACCGGTAAATTTAGATATGCCTGATCGGAGTACCCGTAATAAATTCCCGTATGTCGGCGAAATGGTACGTTCTGAACTGGTACAAAACTTTGGTGAACAGGCGGTAGATTCTGGTTATAAAGTCTATACCACCATTCATAGTGTACGTCAGGCCTATGCGGAGCAAGCGGTACAGGAAGGCCTAGAGGCTTATGACCGTCGACATGGCTGGCGTGGTGCTGAAGCACATGATCAACCCCTCGACAAGTTCCGTGCTTATGCCAACACCTATCCTGCGCAAGTAATTCAGGTGGGTAATTCTAGTTTTGAAGCACTCATGCAGGACGGAAGCAGCGTGACTGTTCCGTGGTCAGGCATGTCCTGGGCACGTCGCTTTCGTAACGTTAACAGTGTAGGCGGGGCACCCGGCAAAGCCTCCCAGATTGTTAAAGTCAAAGATATTGTCCGTTTAAGACCCAATGAAAATAAAACCTCTTGGTCACTGGTACAGATTCCCAAAGTACAAGGACAGCTGATTGCTATCAATCCAAATAATGGTGCAATTGAAGCTATTGTAGGCGGATATAATTTTTATCAGTCAAAATTTAACCGGGCCATCCAAGGCTGGCGTCAACCTGGGTCTACCATTAAGCCTTTTGTTTATGCACTGGCTTTAGAACGTGGCATGACGCCACATACCATGGTCAATGATGCACCTATTACCATTGGCAAATGGTCACCGCGTAACTCGGATGGCCGTTATCTTGGCATGATCCCCCTACGCCGTGCCCTTTATCTGTCACGCAATACAGTCTCAGTGCGCTTATTGCAGACAGTCGGGATTGAACGTACACGTCAGTTATTTATGGATTTTGGTTTACAGGACAGTCAGATTCCACGTAACTATACCATTGCCTTAGGCACCCCACAGGTCCTCCCGATTCAGATGGCGACTGGCTATGCCACCTTTGCAAATGGTGGTTACCGAATCCAGCCGCACTTTATTACCCGCATTGAAGATGCCTATGGCAATACCATCTTTGAAGCCAAGCCTGAATATGCCTGCATTTCATGTATCAATGCAAAAGAAGAAACAACGCAAACCACTGACCCCATTACCGCAGATGACGAAGCAATTGCAATCAACAATACAACTTTAGAGCAAAAACAGGCTGCACCTAAAGTCTCTGCCGAAGACAGTAATTATCGTCAGGCACAGCGTATTTTAAAATCTAGCTCTGCCTATGACATGGCCAATATTTTGCGTGACGTGATTCANNACTAATGATGCCAAAGATGCTTGGTTTGCTGGCTTCAATGGCAAGCTGGTCACTGTCACCTGGGTAGGCTTTGACCAGCCGACCACCTTAGGTCGCCGTGAATATGGTGGTGTGGCAGCTTTACCGATCTGGACCGATTTTATGGGCAAGGCATTAAAAGGCCAGCCAGAAGCATGGGTACGTTTAGACCGCAATGCCAAGGCACCGGTAAATCGCAACAAGGCGGTTCAGGCTGATGAAGCACAGAATGATCCGTCTTCTCCACCTCTGGCGACAGCGCTTTACCGTCCTGCACCTGTGGTCGTCCCGAAACGCACAGAAACTGACTTTGAGGATTTACCAGATCAACCGATTCGTTTACCAGATGATGAAGGTTCTGCACCTCAAGAACAGCCTCTTCAGCCGAACCGGGTAGACTCACTGGAAAATCTGATCGAAGAAGTTCAGTAATCTGACGATATAAAAAAGCCCTCATTTGAGGGCTTTTTTATATGCATTTTTTATTTCTTCTGGAACAGGTAAATCTGATATTGCGCCAGCAATTTAAACTGATCCTGCTGTTCGAGTGCTAAACGGTGTTCCGGCTTGGCCTTATAAGCATATGGCGTCATCGCAATCAGGTTTTTTAAATCTGCCTGTGGTAAAACCATTGGGGCGTCAATCACCTGCTCACTAACCAGATTAAATTCATCTTGTAACTGCTCAACAAACTTCTGCGGCTCATGTGGTTTCACTTCTTCAAATAAAGCCTCACGCATGGCATATAAATGTTGTGGTGCCGGTGTCACCACCATCAAATAAGATTTTGGTTTTAGGACTCGCAGGATTTCCTGTTTGGGAATCGGACTGAATAAACTGGTACACAGATCAATCGATTCATCCTGTACAGGCAAGGTTGCCCCGGCTCCCACCACCCAAGTAATGTCTTTATTCAGTCTGGCAGCCACCTGAACTGCATTCTTGGCAATATCAACTCCCACACATTGCAGCACTTCAGCCTGCATGGCATTGGTGTAATAGCCTTCTCCACAGCCAATATCTAAAAGGTTCTCAATCCGCAACTCGCGAATCTTTTCCACGACAGTCTGTTGCAAAGGCGCATAATGACCTGCACTAAGAAATGCGCGACGTGCCTGCACAGACTCAGGCGTATCTCCCGGGTTTTTGCTGTGCTTATGCTGAACCACATGCAGGTTCACATAGCCCTGTTTGGCGACATCGTAACTATGATGATTCTCACATCGCCATGTTCTTTCATTTAAGCTCAACTGCTGGCGACAGACTGGGCACATGAGTAAATTCATCATTTTCTCCAAAATAAAAAAGCCGGCATGCGCCGACTTTTTCCAATGCATTTCTTAGCGCAATTTTAAGGTCATTAGACCCAAAACTACCAGCATAATCGTAATAATCCAGAAACGGATCACCACCTGGGTTTCACGCCAGCCTTTCTTTTCATAATGATGATGTAGCGGTGCCATCAGGAATACACGTTTATTGCGCATTCTTAATGAACCAATCTGCAAGAACACTGAAACCGCTTCCACCACAAAGACACCGGCCATAATCGCAAATACGATTTCCTGACGAACCATGACGGCAATCGTACCGAGCATTGCACCGAGAGATAAAGCACCGACATCCCCCATAAATACTTGGGCTGGATGGGCGTTATACCAAAGGAAAGCCAGACCCGCTCCGATCATGGCAGCACAGACCACCACCAGTTCAGACGAATATTTTACATAAGGAATATGCAGATAATTGGCAAAGCGCACGTCACCGGCCAAATAGGCAAATACGCCCAAACCTGTAGCAACCAGCACGATTGGCATGATTGCCAGACCATCCAGACCATCAGTCAAGTTCACGGCATTGGAGGCACCGTTAATCACGAAATAGGTAAAGATAATAAAACCAATNNACTGAAGTCCAGAAGAATTTTTTCTTCGCAGGCAAACCCGCATTGTCTTTATAACGGATTTTAATCCAGTCATCGGCCCAGCCAACGGCACCGAAAATCACCATCACACCCAGCACAATCCAGACATAAGGATTGGAAAGATCCGCCCAAAGTAGAGTCGAAATCCCGATTGAAAGCAGGATCAGTACCCCGCCCATGGTCGGCGTTCCCATTTTCTTGGCATGGTTTTCAGGGGCATACGAGCTGACTGCCTGACCATATTTCAGCGCCTGAAGCTTGCGAATCATTATAGGACCGAGCACCAGACCAATGGTCAGTGCCGTCAAGACACTGAGCAAAGCACGTAAAGTTAAATAACGAACCACCTGAAACGTGCTGTCAAAGCCCGCCAAATGTTCAAAGAGCCATAACAGCATTTAGAGTTTCTCCATCAATGCAGCCATCAATGTTTCCATATGGGTAAAACGCGACCCTTTAAACAGGAATGACATCGGCTGAGGTTGATGTGTTTCAATCAAACGAATTAAAAACGGTAATGCCTGCTCCTGATTCAGGAAAGCCTGCATTTTTTTACCATATTGTGTACTACGAGCACCTTCTTGTGCGGCAGGCGCAAATTCACCTACAGCCACCACAAAATTAATGCCTTTCACCGAGACCAGATCCCGACCGAGCTTGTAATGCTCGATTGCGGCAGATGAACCGAGTTCACCAATATCGCCGGTGACCATCACCCGGATGCCCTGCTGCTGCGCCAGAACTTCAGCCGCTGCACGCATCGAACCCGGATTGGCATTGTAGGTGTCATCAATAAATAAATAGTCTTTGTGCGGAATAAAGTTCAGACGACCTTTCGCACCCACTGCCTGTTCCAGACCGGCCACGATATCATCCAGACCAATACCGATCGCCAGGGCAAAAGCTGCTGCTGCGGTCGCATTTTCAACATTATGCTCACCGGCAAACGGCAACTGAACTGTTTTGGAGCCTTGTGCTGTATTCAGGGTAAAGCTTGAAGATTGAGCTTCAAGTACTACATCGCTGGCATAGACTTCACCACCAGCACCAAAACTTAAGCTTTTTTCGGTTCTTACTGCGGCACGAATGACTTCAGCAAAATCATCTGCAGCGGGAATAATCGAAGTCTCAGAGATATGTGCATAGATCTCGGATTTTGCACGGCAAATTCCGTCACGGCCGCCAAATTCACCTAAATGCGCAGTCCCGATATTAATAATCCCGGCCACATGCGGCTGCACCATTTTCGAGGTGTAATCAATTTCACCCTGATGACTCGCACCGAGTTCCATCACCGCATATTGATGTTCAGGACGCAGCTCAAGCAACATTACCGGCACGCCGAGGTCATTATTCAAATTACCACGCGTAACCAAGGTCGGTGCCAGACGCGACAGAATGCTTCCCAGCATTTCTTTAGTCGTGGTCTTGCCACTACTGCCGGTCAAGGCAATGACTTTGAGTTGAGGATTCTGCTGACGGCGATAAGCACCTAACTGTCCCAATGCCAAACGGGTATCTTCCACCACCAACTGGCAAATATCAGCATCCACCGGACGGCTGACAATGGCAATTTCACAACCTTGAGCGGCCACCTGAGCAATAAAGTCGTGCGCGTCAAAACGCTCGCCTTTCAGCGCCAGAAAAGCATCACCTGCTTCTGCATCACGTGAATCAGTCAAAATCCGCTTGATCTGACCTGCAGGCTTTTTATCATTCAACCAGTAGCCTTGAGTAGCCTGCTGTAATTGTTCTATGCTCCACGACTCCAGCGCCGCAGTACTTGTTGTTGAGGTATGCATATCTGAATCCTAATGCGCTGAATAGGCTGAATCTGTGTTGCAATGCTGAGCATCAATCGCAGCTTGCACTTCGATCACGTCATCAAACCAGTGACGTACGCCATCAATTTCCTGATAATTTTCGTGCCCCTTCCCTGCAATCACGACAATATCACCCGCCTGTGCGTGTTTAACCGCAAACTTGATCGCTTCACGACGGTCATGAATTTCATGATAGATTTTGCCGGAAAAGTCGATATCATTTTTCATATCAGCAAAAATTTGTGCCGGATCTTCGGTTCGTGGGTTATCAGAAGTGAGTACTGCGATATCTGAACCCTCCAATGCTGCCTGAGTCATCAGTGGACGTTTACCACGGTCACGGTCGCCACCACAGCCGAAGACTGCCCAGAGATTTTGTGAAACATGACGTTTCAAGGTCACCAGAACCTGAGTCAGGGCATCCGGGGTATGGGCATAATCCACCACAAACAGGCGCTCTCCATCACGCAGCACCTGCATCCGACCGGGCGCACCTTTGAGCTGTGGTACAGACGCAATCAAACTGTTCAGGTCAAACCCAGCCTGCTCCACCATAATCAGACTGGCGACCAGATTTTCAATATTGAAATGGCCCAGCAATGGACTGTTAACCATATATTCAGCAGAAGCAGTTTTTAGTTTAAAGGTCGCACCTGAAATGCTGTACTGAATATCCTGAACCTGATAATCCGCTTTTTGCTTGGTGGAATAAGTCAAAATTTTAGGCTGTGCCGGATTAGTTTGTGCAGCATCCAGCATGATCTGTGCATGTTCATCATCGATATTGATGACAGCCACTTTTAACGATTCAAAACGGAATAAACCTGACTTTGCTTCTGCATAAGCTTGTAACGTACCGTGATAATCCAGATGATCACGACTCAAATTGCTGTAACCCGCAATCTCGATATCACAACCATTCAAGCGGCCTTGTTCCAGACCATGCGAACTGGCTTCAATCGAGGCAAATTCTGCACCGGCCTGTGCATAGCCATGCAAGGCATTTTGCAGTTGCAAGGCATCCAGGGTGGTATGCGACGATGCTTCCAGATTTGGCAAAATCCCATTACCTGTGGTACCCATCACTGCACAAGCTTTGCCTTGCAGCATGATGAATTCAGCCACCAAGCGAGAAATCGTGGTTTTACCATTGGTGCCGGTGACTGCAAGAATACGCGCAGCCGTAACGGGTTGGGTTGCTTGTAAATACTGCTTTTGCCATTGCCCCATTAGATGACGTACATCTGTCACCACCAAATTGGGAGATACATCCAGTTCAGTTTCTGAAATCACGGCCAATGCACCGTGCTCTAAAGCTTTCTGGGCGAATTGCACGGTTTTTTCTGACTGTGACAGGCTGGTCAGGGCAATAAAAATTTGTCCCGGTTTAACTTTACGACTATCCAGCTCGAAGCCCTGAAAGGATTGCTTCATCCAGTCAGCGACATCGTGAGGGGTGTAGAGATCTTGAAATGTAATAGACATTGATCACCTATTTACTGGACTTTGGGAGGTTCTAAAGGTTTGTCCAGAGGGACATTCAGCAGACGCAAGGATTCCTGCATCAC
>DFCG01000109.1:0-4335 GCA_002367455.1 Acinetobacter sp. UBA3060
CCTGAAGGCTTCACTTTGCCGGTTGCCACGGTTTCAATACCCGCCACAATCATCGCACCGACCAATACCACCGCCATACGGCCGATTTCAGTATCAAACAGACAGACCATACGTTCATTGCGTGCAAACAGGCCCGGAATATTTTCTGCGGTCACCTGATTGACCGAGAATAGCTCGCCCGGTACATATAACGTTTCAGTCAAGGTGCCAGCAAATGGCATATGCACCCGATGATAATCACGTGGCGACAAATATACGGTCGCAAATTCACCGTTTTTGAATGGCTCGGCCAGTTGCGGATCAGCAATCAGTGCTTCAACGGTAAATTTCTGGCCTTTGGCCTGAAACACATCGCCATTTTCAATTTTACCCAGCTGGGAAATCGCACCATCTGCAGGCGAAACAATGCTCGTAGCATCTGGATCAACTGCACGGATACCTTCTTTTAGGGCACGGGTAAAAAATTCATTAAATGATTTGAATTTCAGGGCATTGGCCTGTTCAGCAATCGACATATCAATACCATACTGCGCCTTAAAGGCAGTAATTGCAGCAGTTTTGATAATCGGGTTTTCGCTGGCGGCAATTTTACCCACCACCCGAGACAAGCGATGTTGCGGTACTAATCGTTGAGCTTTAATAAAAAACTGTTGTTTTAAACGTGATGTGATGCTCAAGATGGCAGCTCCCCTGTAGCGATTGGACTATCGAGGCGGTTGCCCCATTCACTCCACGCACCATCATAGGCTCGAATTTTCCAGCCCAGTAAACGACCCAGAATATAGGCCAAACCTGAGCGGTGATGGGACTGGCAGTACACCACAACGGGTTGATTCAAATCAAAGCCCAGTTGTTCCAGACGCTGCTGAGTACGTGGTAAAGGCTGTAATTTTAAATGATTTTCACGATTAAGGGCAGTACTCCATTCAAAATGACGTGCTCCCGGAATGTGACCGCCGCGTCGAGCCGCTAAACGTAGGCCAGTATATTCATCTTGTGTACGGCAATCCCAAATTTGAACCTGTTGATTTTCAACCTGTTGGCGCAGTTCATCATAGCCAATCTGAAAATTCGCCTGATGCTCAAGATTGACCTGCAACACGTTCTTCACTGGTGCAAACTGTTCCTGACTGGAAGAAGTCGGCAAGCCTGCACCGAGCCAGGCATGAATCCCACCATTCAACAGACTGGTATTTTCAAAACCCAGACAATGTAGGTTCCAGAGCAAACGCCCTGCCCATGCCCCGCCCTCATCATCATAAGCCACCACATGATGCTCAGGAGAAATATTCAGATAATCAATGAGAGCCTGCAAGCCTTCGGTATCCGGTAACAGTCCCATCGCCGTTTCTTCCTGACGCACCAGAAGTTTAGGCTTTAAATGCAAGGCATGCGGAATATGCAGCTGCTCATACACAGAGGCACGGCTCAGGTCGACAATACGAAGTTTTTCATGGCCCAAATAGGGAACTAAATCTTCTGCCTCAATCAGCAGGCCAAAATTAAAAGCTGCAGCGGTCATCGTTATCATGGCTATTATTGGTCAAATCCTGTTGATCTTAGCACAGCTGGTTTTTACACTGATGTGCTTTCTTTGCAGATGATTAGCAAGATTTTAGCTAAACCCTGGTCTTAAATAAGCTTGCATAAAAAAACCGCCTCTATATAGAAACGGTTCTTAAAAATTATGAATTTTTCAAACTGACTTAAGCAGGTTCATTGATCTCAAAAACCTGACGCAAATAGGCCAGGAAGGTATCATTATCGGTCATGGTTTTGCCCGGACTATCCGAGATTTTGGCTACTGACTGACGGTTACATTCCACCAGTTTCAGCACAATATTGAGTGGGGTTTGCCCCATATCATTGGTCAGATTGGTGCCAATGCCGAAACTGACCTGAAAATGGTCTTTAAAGTACTGATGCAATTTCCAGGCTTTTTCCAGATTCAGGCCATCACTAAAAGTCAGCATCTTGGTTTTGCTGTCTATTTTCAGCTTTTTATAATGCGCATAGGCCTTGTCACCCCATTCATAAGGGTCGCCACTATCATGACGCAAGCCATCAAACAGCTTAGCAAAGTACAGGTCAAAGTCGCGCAAGAAAGCATCCATCCCAACCACATCGGTTAAGGCAATGCCCAAGTCACCACGATATTCCTGTACCCAGCTTTCTAGTGCAGATTTCTGGAAATTACGCAGACGTACGTCCAGAGCCTGAAAAGCTTGCAGGAATTCATGCGCCATGGTACCAATCGGGGTAATGCCCAGCTCTTTGGCTAACAGTACATTACTGGTCCCACGGAACACATGCGGTGCGGCTTTGTGAAATTCTTCGACCACATGCTTTTGCCAATCGAAACTGTAACGGCGACGCGTACCAAAATCTGACACCAAAAATGGTGGATCATTGGGGTTTTGCGCAGCATCATACTGTTTTAATAGCTCGATTTTGGCTTTTAAACGGTGTTCGCCTTCAGCCAACACTTCAGGTGTGCGAATGCGGCTGAAATACAGTTCATTGACAATCGCCAGTACGAAGATCTCGAACATCATCGCCTGAACCATCGGGCCTTCCACCACAATATCCAGACGGCCTTGACTGTCGATACTGGCCTTGATGAAACGGCGCTTGAGCTGGAACAGTTCCAGATAATCCACAAAATCGCTTTTGATAAAACGTAAACTTCTTAAATATTGCAGTTCATCTTCTTTGAATTTGAGCTGACACAGCAGGTCCAGTTGATGATTGAGATCATCCAGAATATCCGTCAGTGGATAGACTGTATCTTCCAGATTACGACAACGGAAATGGTAGACACTATGCGTTTGCGGAAACTTGTGTAAGACCACTTGTAACATGGTGAATTTGTACAAGTCAGTATCTAACAGAGAATGGATAATTGGAGCCATAACTAAGGGAATATCGCTGTGCTTATCTCTGCATTAAAGCATAAAAAGTCGTGCAATAATGCAGGATTTACGTACAGCTGGCTGTATTTGCGACAAAAGTATCAGAAGCATAACCCGCTTTATTTCTGTGATTTGACCTGAGCTTTTTCCTGTTCCTGAATCAGTTTCTGCAACTGTTTTTCCTGACCAATCACCTTGGCAAATTCGGCTGTGGTCTTTTGTCCGTTTTTTTGCACCTGGGCATCACAATCCACCTGACGCAACTGCTTGGCAATCGCAAATTCCATCTTGAATAAAGCCCCCATCAAGGCCGTATTGCCTCGATTGTCTCGAGCGCAGCGGTCTGCCCCATGCTTAAGCAAACTACTGACAATATCCTGATGGCCATAATAAGTCGCCATCATCAGTGGTGTATAACCGTCTTTATTGCGTACATCGACCGGAAAGCCATGTTTCAAAAATTCATGAATGACTTCGCTATTGCCAATTTTGGCAGCAGCAAAGAATAGGTCGACCAATTCCTGTTGTGAGTTCATCTGAACATTGTCCACGCTTTTAGCGGGGGAGATATCCTTCGCGACAGTCACGTTTGCGAATGCGGAACCTATCGTGAGAATACTGGCTAAAAACACAGATGACATAACTTTCATGATGAACTCCAGCAGAAATCGAAGGGGAATTTAAGTCTTGAAAGACTGAATTGTCCTGAGTTGAGATGAAAAACGGAGTGCCTGTAAAACTCCCCCTAGGGTGCAGGAAAGGTTTGGAGTATTACAGGACTTTTTGGAGGTGATGCGCTATGCCCTAGTCACCAGTTCCTCAAGACCAATCGGGATTAGTCTTTTAATTTTGCAGCTTTGGCTTTAACAGTCGCCAGGTTACCGTTTACCGCCTTGGTCATACGTGTACCGTAGTCCGCATCTGCCTTATAGAAGTAAGACAACATGATGTGCTTGGTTTCTGAATCTTTCACTGCGCCTAAATCAGCAGCAAGGTTCATGATCAGGTCATCTTTTTCTTTAGCCGAGTATGAACGGTACAGCTCACCTGCCTGCTTGAAGTTCTGCTCTTTCACGCCAATTTGCTGTACATGACCAGATAATGGTGTTTGTACCGCACGTGCTTTTTCAGTGGCAGCTTTTGGCTCTTTACGGCTTGGCTCATAGTTCACATCCGAGTCACGCTCAGAGATATTCATGTAGCCATCCTGATTATTGTTGTTCACATTTACCACTGGACGGTTCACCGGAATTTGCTGGTGATTCGCGCCTAAACGGTACATTTGGGTATCTGAGTAAGAGAAGATACGGCCTTGTAGCAGACGGTCTTCTGATGGCTCGATGCCCGGAACCAGGTTACCTGGCGCAAATGCAGACTGTTCAGTCTCGTTGAAGAAGTTCTTCGGCATACGGTTCAGCGTCAA